>JBOGUK010000211.1:0-8555 GCA_050695915.1 Anaerolineales bacterium | reverse complement strand
GCGCAAGTGAGAACCGTCGCCCGGCCAGCAAGCGAATTCGGGTGCAGCGTCGAGGGCGAGGTTCACCTTGCCGGACGAACCTTGCGTTTCAAAGTTGCGGACCGCATGGACTAAATCATCCGGAAGCTCGTCGGGATCGGCCAGTTTTAGAAATGTTTGCTTAGGATCGAGACTCGATACGATAACGTTCGCGTAATATTCGTCTCCATTTTCAAGAGTCACACCGATGGCACGCCGGCCTTTAGTAAGGAGTTTGGCTACGTTCATATCCGTTTTGATCTCCGCTCCAAACTCTTTCGCGGAGGAAGCAATTGCCTGAGAAATTCCCCCCGTACCGCCTTTTTGGAATCCCCATGCGCGGAAAACGCCGTCAATTTCTCCCATGTAATGGTGCAGCAGCACATAGGCGCTGCCAGGTGAGCGCGGACCGAGGAATGTACCAATGATCCCGCTGGACGAGAGAGTGGCGATTAACGGATCAAACTCGAACCATTCCTCGAGGAAATCCGCGGAGCTCATCGTCATCAACTTGGCGAGCGTGTAAAGGTGGTCCTCTTCAATGCTGAGAAAATGCTTTCCAAGCTTCAGCAGTGCAAGGAGTTCACGCGGATGCGCAGAGGTTATGTCGGGGGGGCGGATTCCAAGTATGTACTTGACGGCCTTTGCCATCTGGTACATCGAATGTCCGTATTCGCGATAGGCTTCGGCATCGCGCAGGGAGAAACGGCTGAGGTTGCGGAAAGTCTCATGTGAATCGCTGCCGCGGTAAATGAAATCGCCATCGGGCAGCGGTGTAAGCGTGGATTCCAGCGGTAGGATCGTTAGTCCATGGCGTGGAAGGTTCAGCTCGCGAATGATCTCAGGGCGCAAAAGCGAAACGACGTACGAAAAAACGCTGAATTTAAACCCAGGATAAATTTCCTCACTAACGGATGCGCCGCCTACAAGAGAGCGCTGTTCGAGCACTAATACGCGCCACCCCGCACGCGCAAGATAGGCGGCGTTTACCAGGCCGTTATGTCCTCCGCCAATCACGATGGCGTCGTAGCGTTCACCCACCGGGTACTGCCTTTTTGTGTACTGGATCGTAAAAGGGCGGCTTAGTAACCGTGGCTTTTGCTTTCAATCTTTCGTATTCAACTGTGATCTCAAAGTCAACTCTGCGACCCCATTGCGCATAGTCACTGACGATAGTTGCTAGGGCGATGTATTTCTTGAGGATCGGTGAAAAGACCATGCTCGTCGCCTGGCCGACATGCTTTCCATTCGCGTAAAGCGGGACCGGGATCCGCGAAGCACGGCCTGCTACCTGCGGCGGCAAGTTGACCCCGCCAAACACGTTTTCAAGATCCCGCCAGTCGACCACCAAGCCAACAAGCTGGCGAGGCGCTCTTGTTTCGGCTTCCAAAGCGCTCTTGCCGATGAATTCGCCTTTTGCCTTGCTCACCGCCCATCCAAGTCCGAGTTCTAATGGCGAGGATTTTTGGGACGGAATACGGGCGTGCAGGGACGAGGTGTAGTCCACCTCGATGAGCAGCAGTCCTGCCTCGACTCGCAACATGTCTAACGCCCCCAAACCTACGGGCATCAACCCGTAATCGCGACCAACTTCCATCAGGCGGTCCCAAAGCATTGGCGCGTACTCGTTATCGATCCATAACTCGTAACCCAGATCGCCGGTGTATCCGGTGCGCGTAATGGATACCTCTTGATTTTGGAAACTTGCCTTTAGCAGATAGTAATAGGGAAGCCCGTTGAGATTCACATCAATAAAAATCTGTTGCAAGATAGCGCGGCTGTTAGATCCTTGGAGAGCCATAGCGGCTAAACTGGTGGAAACATCCAACACATCGGCTTGCATGCCATAGCCCGCGTCCTGGAACCATCGCAAGCTCGGGTCGGCGGCGGTTACCCTGAAGTGCTGATCACCCAGGCGTGCGATGGTGCCATCGTCGACGACTTTGCCATCATCGTCGCACCAGGGGGAATACATCACTTGGCCTACTCTGCATTTAGTGATGTCTCGCGTCATGAGGCGATCAACCAGGCGCTCAGCGTCCGGGCCAGTTATCCTGTATTTGAACAGTGGAGAGACATCGATTAGGCCCGCTGCATTGCGAACAGCGTAGTATTCAACCTCGTGGTTGGGTTGATAGGTTACGACAGACAGGTAACCCGACCAATCACGCCATTCCTGAGTTTGGCAGAGAGGTGCGGTGCGGGAATGAAGGGGAGTGGGAATCGGCATCGCGAACGCGGGCGGAATTATACATTTGGAAACAATCCGCCCCAGGAATCAAAAATCTCGGTTTCCCGAGATCATTTGCATGCACTCAGCGGTCCCGACGGGATTTGAACCCGCGATCTCTGCCTTGACAGGGCAGCGTGTTAAGCCAGGCTACACCACGGGACCAGAAGACAGGTGAGTTTACCATGCGCCGAAATGCAAGGTCAAGCAAGGGCGTTGCGATAGCTTGATGCCGGTTTTTGCGATGGTTATACTAACCTTAAATGGAATTCAACAATCTGATTGAGGTACTTCCGGAACGCTACACGCCTGTGGACCAGGATTTGCTGCAGCGCGCCTATCGTTTCGCAGCCAAGGCGCATAAAGGGCAAAAACGCGTTTCGGGTGAACCTTACATCAATCACTGCCTTGCCGTCGCGATCATTTTGGCCGAGTTGCATGTGCCACCCGCGGTGGTGGCGGCAGGTTTGCTGCATGACACAGTTGAGGATACGAGTGTCGATCTGCAAGATTTACGCACGGAATTTGGGGAAGAGATCGCCAAATTGGTTGATGGGGTAACCAAGTTGAGCCAGTTGCCTCGCGTCTCTCGAATGACAGGAACCAACAAGCGAGGAAGGAAAAAGGCTCAGGTTGATGAAGACGTTGACCGCAGCAGAGGGGCGGAACTGGCATCCGAAACGCTGCGCAAGACCTTTCTGGCGATGGGGGAGGATGTGCGCGTTGTGCTCATCAAGTTGGCGGACCGCCTCCATAATATGCGCACGCTTGGATACCTCCCTGAAGAAAAGCGCAGACGTATTGCCAAGCAGACCCTGGATATTTTTGCTCCGCTTGCAAACCGCTTGGGCATCTGGCAGCTGAAATGGGAACTGGAAGACCTAGCCTTCCGTCACTCTGACTCCGGAACGTACAAGCAAATCGCCGCCAACCTGGCCGAGCGCCGCTCGGAGCGCGAGAAGCATGTCGGCCAGATCAACGACCGCTTGAAAGATTTACTTTCCCAAGATGGTATTAAAGCGGAAATCACCGGCAGGCCGAAACATATTTATTCCATCTATTCAAAAATGCAACGAAAGGGAGTGGCCTTTGATAATGTAACTGACGTGAGGGCAGTACGCATAATTGTTGCCGACATCCCTACCTGCTATCAAGTTTTGGGTTTGATCCACACACACTGGCGGCCTGTGCCTGGCGAGTTTGACGACTACATCGCCGCGCCAAAAGACAACTTCTACCAGTCTTTACACACAGCCGTTCTTTTCGATGACGGCAAACCTCTCGAGGTGCAGATTCGAACCCGTGAAATGCACGAAAACGCTGAATACGGTATTGCTGCCCATTGGCGCTACAAGGAAGGCACGCCCCACGACAAGGATTACGAGCGTCGCGTAGTGTGGCTGCGCTCGCTGATGGATTGGATGCAGGATGTCGAGGATGCCGGAGAATTTGTCGATTCAATCAAGACTGACGTCTTCAGCGACCGCGTGTATGCGTTTACTCCGCGCGGCGACATTATTGATCTACCGGCAGGTGCGACGCCGCTGGATTTCGCCTACCACGTGCATACTGATGTGGGCCACCGCTGCCGTGGGGCAAAGGTCAACGGAAAGTTGGTTTCATTGGAATATCAACTGAAAACGGGAGATCAAGTCGAAATCCTGACGACAAAGAAGGGCGGGCCCAGCCGGGATTGGCTGAACGCAAATCTGCAACTTCTTAATACACAGCGAGCGAGGGCCAAGGTCCGTCAATGGTTCAAACGCCAGGACCTTGCAGATAATGTAACCACAGGACGCGCACAGTTGGAACGCGAACTGCGCCGCCTTAACCTAGGTGATACAGATATCAATAAACTTGCAAAAGAAAACCGATTAAGGAATTCAGAAGGGTTATACGAAGCCATTGGCACTGGAGATATTTCGGTTGGCAAGCTTATCGCTAATCTGACTCTTTCGGAACGAGAGGAAAAGGCTCAGGAAAAGCTGGTCGCGCAACGAGCTGTTCCGCAAGTAGGTGACGGCGCGGTCAGCGTGCTGGGGCTCAGGGGCTTGCTGACCAACTTCGGCAAGTGCTGTAAACCAGTGCCTGGTGACGAGATAGTTGGTTACATAACACGAGGCCGCGGCGCAACGATCCACCGCAAGGATTGCCCCAATGTATTAAGGGTTAAGGACAAGGAGAGACTGGTGCAGGTGTCCTGGGGCGAGGCCAAGTCGACGTATCCTGTGGCGGTGCGCATCCTAGCTTATGACCGCGATGGACTGATGCGAGATGTTTCTACTGTGATCAGTGATGAAGGCATCAGCATGAGTCAGGTGAAGGTTGATGTGGATCGCAATGAAGCCACCTTCGATTTGGTCCTTAATGTTGATGACATCGGGCAATTGAGCCGTGTACTGACCCGTGTGGAAAGCTTGCCCAATGTCTTGGAAGCCCGCCGCGTTCGACCTGGTTAGTTTTTTCATGCTAGATGTCAGTGAGGCCAGAGAAAGGTTATTAGCAGGTCTCCCGGTGTGCGGTAGCGAAAGAGCGCCGCTATCCGAGGCGCATCAACGCGTGCTGGCTGAAGACCTGATCGCAGAATTCGATTCGCCCAGGTTTGATAACTCAAGCATGGATGGGTTTGCTGTTCGATCGGAGGACCTGAGAGGGGCTAGCCTTGAAAGACCTGCGCGCCTTGCGGTGGTTGGCGACATACCCGCAGGAAGTATCACCACCTACATGGTGGGGAAGGGGGAAGCTATGCGGATTATGACAGGTGCAGCAATGCCGGGAGGCGCGGATGCCGTGATCCCTCTTGAAGATACCGACATCAACAACGCGGGGACTGAGAGTCCTCTGACGGAAGCCGTTGGCGTCCTCCGGGAGTTACGGCAGGGTGATTACGTTCGCCCCGCGGGCGAAGATTTTCGGAGAGGTGATGTCCTGATACCGGCGGGAAAACGATTGCGCGCGCAGGAGCTTGCCTTGCTGGCAATGCAGGGGAAACAGGAGGTGGTTGCATACAAAAAGCCACGCGTGGCGCTGTTTTCGTCCGGCGACGAGTTGCTTCCGGTTGACGCCGAGTTGGCTCCAGGAAAGATCCGAGAAACCAATTCGTATGCGCTGTCCGCGCTCGTGAAGAGCTGCGGCGCCGAAGTACTGTGGTTGGGAATTGCAAAAGATGATTTGACTGACGTGGTGGCTCACCTCGACAAGGCTTACGAGGAAAAAGTAAACCTGATCGTTACCTCGGCGGGTGTAAGCGTTGGCGCATTTGACTATCTGCGTGCGGCGCTTGAGAAAAATGGCAAGCTGCAGTTTTGGAAGGTCAATATGCGGCCTGGAAAGCCGTTTGCCTTCGGCGAGTATCGCGGCATCCCGTATATCGGGTTGCCGGGGAATCCGGCCTCCGCGCTCGTTGGCTTCGAAGTCTTTGTGCGACCTGCGTTGCAAAAGATGGGCGGGGTTAGGGACTGGACTCACATTTTTGTCTCCGGTGAATTACAAGAGGATGTTATTTCTGACGGGCGTGAGAGCTATTTGCGGGTTCGCATCGTCCATGATTCAGGCGCATGGCACGTTTATTTGACAGGGCATCAGGGTTCAGGTAATCTTTATTCCTTCGTTCAGGCCAACGCGCTCATGCGCGTACCGGCTGGAGCTACCCGCATAAAAAAGAATTCTCAAGTGGAACTGTGGCTTTTTTGAAGGAGGAAATTTGTTTCGCAACATACTCATTGGGCTGGGGTTAATCGGTTTGGCGGATTCGCTCTATCTCACCTGGATTAAGGTGGCGCATAACGGTGTTTGTTCGGTCAGCGGGGGCTGCGAGGTGGTGAATACCAGTGCGTACGCTTCGATTGGGGGAATCCCGATAGCGCTGCTTGGTGCAGGAGCATATCTGATGATGATCGCGGTTCTGCTTCTCGAGAATCGCAATGAATTCTTTGAATTCAATGGTCCCATGATCGTATTCGGAATATCGCTCGCAGGAGTCCTTTACTCGGCTTATCTCACCTATCTTGAGCTTTATGTGATCCGGGCCATCTGCCCATTTTGCGTGGTATCTGCCGTTGTCTTGATCCTAATGCTAGTTGTTTCAGGATTACGGTTGCGTGATTCCCTAAGGCTGGCTTAGCGATTAGGGAGACTGCAATGCCGCGTATTCGCTGCCATTACGTTGACTGTGTTTTTCTAGACGAGGGCTACTGCGCGGCCGCCGCGGTTGAGCTGGATCCCGACGAAGGATGCCTTACCTACTCCCCATCCGGGGAGGTATCTCCTGATAAGGCCTGGGAAGATAACGAAGAGCCTGAAGAGGAGTGGGAAGACGCAGGGTTCAGCCCCCTTGAGGAAGGCGATTGGGACGAACAAGAAGAGGAAGACGAAGAGGATCTCGAGGAGGCGGACGACGGGTAGGAAATACGTCTCACAGAACCAAACTGGCATCAGGCCTGATTCCAAAAGTATAATTTTTCTCATATGGTCGCAGAACGCGGAAGCCCGCTGAAAAAAGCAGCTGATTTCATTCGTGATGGCAAAAACAACCAGGCACGGCCAATTCTCGTGCAAATTCTGCGCGAAGATCCGCATAACGCGCAGGCATGGTTTATGCTGAGTCACGCCCTTGCGGAGCCAGAGCGCCAGCGCTATGCATTGGAGCAAGCCCTGCGCGCCGATCCCTATTTTGAACGTGCAAAAGAGCGGCTTGAAAAGTTGGGCGGTTCTCTCCAGGCAGCTAACCCATTTTTCCCTGACGCATTTCAGGAGGAGAGGCTTGAAGAGAAAAAGGCGGAACCAGCGACCTCGCCAAGGCCAGCCTTTCTCGACACTGCCTCCGAGAAACAAGTGGGTAGGTTAGAGAAAAAGAAAGCATCAGACAAACCCAGGCGAAAAGGGTGTGTGCGCCTATTTCTTTTAGTTCTGCTCGTGGGACTTCTTGGCTCGCTGGTTTACTTTGGCCGAGATTATCTCGGCGGTTTTCTGATCGTGCCCAGCAATCCAACCGCAACGCAGGCGCAGGGGTTTCGTACACTACCGCCGACATGGACACCTTCTGCAACGCAACTTCCCTGAATTATTGACAACCCGCGCTCCGGCATAGTAAACTCGCCGCTCCCAGAATGGCGAGGTAGCTCAGTGGTAGAGCAGGGGACTCATAAGCCCTTGGTCGTGAGTTCAAATCTCACCCTCGCCACTAAATTTCCCCGCAAATTCGGGGAAGGCGAAGCAATAGCTTAAATATATTTGCTGGTAATCGACTGCTTGGCTTTCTTAAGTTCAGCAGGCGTTCCCTCGAACACGATCTTGCCCCCCTGCTGCCGCCTTCCGGACCCAGGATGACGCTTATCGCTCGCGCACTTTCGACGTATTCTGCCTCACGGTTTCGAGAATGAGAGCCTTTAAGGAAGCCTCATCCACAGTGTCTCCTGCGTGGAAGTCGATAGCTCGCACTGTTTTGCTATCTAGACGCGTGTTGAAGAGCTTCTTTGGATCCTTCATCAGAGCGCCTTTGGGGAATGTCAGCCTCACGGCGTTCTTGAGCGTATCTGCTATGCATATTATTCCGTCATGAGACCAAACAGGGACTCCCATCGGCTTGGAAGGTTTTTTCCACTTCACTTCTTCGACTACGGCAGGGTCGGCTTTCTTGATCAAGGCGCGCAGCTGTGACAATTTCTTGCCCCGCCAGTCACCCGGTTCCTTGATTATGGCATCTATCTGTTGAGATGGGGACTTCCCTTTCGGGGGAGGGCTCGTTCTTGCCCTCAAATTAACTCACCGCTTTCTTCACGAGTGCGGCGATCTTCGCCTCTTCGGCGGCGGTCAACTTCGTCAGCGCGAAGGAGACCGGCCACATGGCGCCTTCGTCGAGGTTTGCCGCATCGCTGAAGCCGAACGTCGCGTACCTCGACTTGAACTTGTGCGCGCTTTGGAAGAAGCAGAGGACCTTGCCGTCCTTGGCATAGGCGGGCATCCCGTACCAGGTCTTCGGCGAGAGGGATGGCGCGCTGGCTTTGATGATGGCGTGGAGCCGCTTGGCCATGGCGCGATCCGGTTCCGGCATCTGGGCGATCTTCGCGAGCACGGCGCTTTCCCCGTCCGCCTTGTCGCCGCGCGCCTCCGCCTTCAGCTCTCGGACGCGCTCCTTCATCGCGGCTCGTTCCTCGTCCGTGAATCCCTTGGAGTTCTTGTTGACCGCGGCGGTGCTCTTGGCGGACTTCTTCGCGGCTTTCTTGATGGTGCTTGGCATAGTCTATTACCTCCTTTCATTTGTTATTGGTCAGTTACGATGACTTGATAAGCATACCCACGAAATAGG
>JBOGUK010000210.1:0-11317 GCA_050695915.1 Anaerolineales bacterium | reverse complement strand
GGATGGGTGCGAAAGATTTCTTCGCTGGTTTGTTTGCTACCACGCTGAAACCAGATGAATTCCTCGTGGAGATCGCTTTTCCCGAAATGACGGCGCGCACCGGCTGGGCCTTCATGGAGATTGCCAGGCGCAGTGGAGATTATGCGATGGCTGGCGTGGGTGCGCTGCTCACACTGAATGAGAATGGCCTCTGCAAATCTGCTCGTCTTGTTTTTCTAAATGTCGGCGATGCTCCAGTAGATGCGGTCCAAGCGACGAAGAGCTTAATGGGAAAAAAGCCGGAACAGAAACGGTTTAATGAAGCGGCCCAAATCGCCAGCCAAAAGGACATGAGTCCTTTTGGTAATCTACACGCTTCACCCGAATATCAGCGCCACTTGTCGGCGGTGCTGGCCGTGCGTGCCTTGACAAAGGCATACGAAAGAGCCAAGGTTCACTAATGCGAACCCATCCAATTAACGTAACAATCAACGGGACTCCTTACCAGCATGAGGTGGAGCCACGCCTGCTGCTTGCTGATTACATAAGACACAAAACAGGGTTGACAGGCACACACGTGGGTTGTGAGCACGGCGTCTGCGGCGCCTGCACGATCCTTTTCGATGGCAAACCCGTGCGCTCCTGCATTATGTTCGCGGTGCAGGCCGATGGACATGAATTGACAACGGTTGAAGGCTTAACTTCTGACGAAAAAAGACTTCACCCGCTGCAAGAAGGGTTTTGGGAAGCTCACGGTTTACAGTGCGGTTTCTGCACTCCGGGCATCCTGATGACTCTCCTGCCCTACCTGAAGGAAAATCCGAATCCAAACGAAGAGGAAATCCGGGATGCCATTTCGGGCAACCTGTGCCGTTGCACCGGGTATCAGCATATCGTGGACGCAGCTAAACTAGGCGCGGAGAAGATGCATGCGCGCTAAAACAAGACGGGCATCTCCACTCATGGAACGACTCGGTGAATTCGAGACAATGTACGCAAAGAAAGAACCGCGCATGCACGCTTTCATTCCAGAACCTGCGCGCTTCGATCGACTTCGCCGCGAAGCCAGAGAACTTGAAAAACGGTACGCTAATCCGGAAGACCGACCCCCTCTTTATGGTTTGCTGCTCGGTGTGAAAGATATCTTTCACGTCGACAGCCTCCCCACTCAAGCAGGCAGCCGCTTGCCTGCGAAAGAACTGAAAGGCAATGAAGCAAAAAGCGTTTCGCAGCTCAAAGAAGCCGGAACGCTGATTGCCGGAAAGACCGTTACCACCGAGTTTGCCTACTTCGCTCCTGGCCCGACGCACAATCCCCACCATCTGGAACACACGCCAGGCGGCTCCAGCAGCGGTTCTGCCGCCGCTGTGGCCGCTGGACTTGTCGATCTTGCGCTCGGAACACAAACTATTGGCTCGATCATCCGGCCCGCGTCGTATTGCGGCGTCGTCGGTTACAAGCCCAGCTATGGCCGCGTCTCCACGGAAGGGGTTATCCCTTTGGCTCTTTCTCTTGACCATGTTGGGATATTTGCGCAGGAAGTCTCGCTGATCCAACGGGCTGCATATGCGATTGTTAATGGCTGGAAAAAAATTACTGCTCTAAAGAACAAGCCATTCCTGGCGATCCCGACTGGCGATTATCTGCAGAGTGCGAGTTCAGAAATGAGAGAGCATTTTGCGCAGGCCGTTGACCGACTCGGGAAATCCGGATATTACGCAAAAACCCTGGATGTGTTCCACAATTTTAAACATATCGTTGAACGTCACAATACCATTCTCGCTGCGCAAGCGGCACAAACTCATGCCAAGTGGTTCGATGTCTACAAGCACCTTTACCACCCAAAGACCTCTGAATTGATTGAACGAGGACTGCACATCTCTGACCAAACACTCAAGCAGGCCTTGGACGATGCGCGAACATTTAGCCTCAACCTCAGCACATTGATGGATTTGCACGGTATCGACCTCTGGATTTCGCCCGGCGCCACGGGACCTGCGCCCAAGGGACTCGGCAGCACCGGGGATCCCGTCATGAACCTGCCTTGGACCCAAGCAGGCTTCCCCACACTGGGCTTGCCGAGCGGGGACAATGAAGCAGGTCTGCCGCTCGGCATTCAATTAACCGCGGATTTCAACCGCGATGAGGATTTGCTTGGCTGGGGACTTGAGATCGAATCGATGTTGAAAGCAGAATAAATGAGCGTCACCAAGAGCCAAATTCGACCCGGAGTTTATTTCGATTCGGTTGTCCTTATGCAACTGCAGCGCAACCTTCTGGCCCTTCCAGGAGTCGAAGATGCCGGCGTGGTCATGGCTACACCAGCCAATCTGGAACTACTCGCCGATTCCAACCTACTCAACAACGAAGGAAAATCTGCAAAGCCAGATGACCTTCTGATCGTCGTCCGCGGAGCTAAGGAAACCGACGCGGAGGCCGCACTAGGGCAAGTGGATGAGCTGCTCAAGAAGCGCCGCTCGGCTGCCGGTTCGCAGTTCCGGCCGCGAAGCTTGGCCGCTGCAGCCAAGAATCTGCCGTCCGCCGAATGGGTGCTAATCTCAGTTCCAGGCAGGTATGCGGCCAAGGTTGCGCACGAAGCGCTCGAGATTGGAAAGCATGTGTTTCTGTACAGCGATAATGTATCTATTGAGGACGAGATCGAAGTGAAACAAAAAGCCGCGGGTTTGGGATTGCTGGTCATGGGCCCTGATTGCGGAACCGCATTCATCAACGGCGTCGGACTGGGCTTCGCAAACCGTGTGAAGCGCGGAAACATTGGCTTAGTGGCCGCGTCGGGGACTGGCTTGCAGTCCGTGTCAGTGCAAATCAGTAATCTCGGGGGCGGTATTTCGCAGGCAATTGGAACCGGAGGACGCGACCTGAAATCAGAGGTTGGCGCACTAAGTATGCTGCAAGGTCTCAAATATTTAGCCGCTGACAGCCTAACGGAAGTTATCGTCTTGATCTCGAAACCTCCTGATGAGAAGGTCGCGACAAATTTATTGGGAATAGCCCGGCAAGTTGGAAAGCCGGTTGTCATCAACTTTATTGGTTTCGCCCCCCCTGCGGCGCAAATTGGGAATTTGCATTTCGCCGCTGGGCTTGACCACGCGGCGAAACTGTCGGTAAGCCTGGCTTCCAGTAAGCCATCGGGGCCTGAGAATAGAGAAGCGCCAAAAACCGGTTACGTGCGCGGATTGTTCTCGGGCGGTACCCTAGCTTACGAAGTATTGAACGGTCTTCAACTTTTCCTAAATCCCATTTATTCCAACATTCCTATCCGCAGGGATCAAGAACTGACAAACCCCCTTAACAGTCATGAGCACACGATCCTTGACCTCGGCGAAGATGAATTCACTATCGGCAGACTGCACCCCATGATGGACAACGATTTTCGCTTACGGCGAATGAAACTCGAGGCGGAGGATAAGAATGTAGGGATGATCGTGCTGGATGTCGTCCTAGGGGAAGGCTCACACACGGACCCAGCCAGCGAGTTAGCTCCGGCAATTGCGGCTCACAAGAAGGCGCGCAAAGACCTTGAGTTCGCGGCGCTCGTGGTCGGAACTGACGAAGATCCTCAGAAGCTAGATGAGCAGATTAGTAAGCTGGAAAACGCGAGTGCACGGGTCTTTCGTGAAATCTCGCCTTTGATTAATTACGTTGCCTCGAGATTCGGGCTCTCCTCAATCGAAGAGGTCCCGTCCGTCAAACCATTCACGAAACCTCTTGCAGCCATCAACGTCGGTGTGGAAAGTTTTTTTGACAGCCTGAAAGCTCAGGGGGCGGAGGCAATCCAGGTCGACTGGCGCCCTCCGGCCTCCGGGAACGAGGACCTGATGAACATCCTGGAAAAGATGAAGGCCTAAATGGCGAATATCGATCAAGCAAACCAGCAAGCCGTTGAACGTATGATGGATGCCCGCCCGATCCTTAAAGGCGTTGCTCTAGCCCGAGACGTGATCCCCGGGATGAAAGATAACCTGCTCCTGCATGCGGGTCCCCCCATCGAATGGGATCGCCTATCGGGGCCGCTGCGTGGTGCAGTGATAGGCGCGCTGATATTCGAAGGTCTTGCTAAGAACGAAAAAGATGCAGAGGCACTGGTGAAAAAGGGTGAGATCGATTTCGCACCTTGCCACCATCACAGCACCGTAGGCCCGATGGCGGGAGTAACTTCCGCGTCGATGATGGTCTACATCCTTGAAAACGAGACGCACGGTAACAAAGCGTTTTCAAATCTGAACGAGGGTTATGGAAAAGTCCTACGCTACGGTGCATTCAGTGATGAAGTGATAGCCAAACTGAAATGGATGAACGAGAAGATGGGGCCAATTTTGGCAAATGCCATTGAAGCAAGCGGGGGAATCGATATGCGCTCCTTGCTTGCTGAAGCTTTGCACATGGGCGATGAGGGTCACAACCGAAACAAAGCAGGCTCGCTCATTTACACAACAAAATTGGCGCCCTGGATAGCAAAAGTCACAGAGGATGCATGGCTCGAGTCCGAGGTGCTCAAATTCTTAGGCGAGAACGCGCTCAGCGTCCTGAATCCCGTCATGGCTTGCTGCAAAGCGATGGCGGATTCCGCTCATGGTATCGATGGCAGCACGATGGTGACCACGATGGCTCGAAACGGGACAGATTTTGGTCTAAGAGTGAGCGGGCTGGGTGACGAATGGTTCACCGCGCCGGCGGAAGTCCCAGACGGCCTTTACTTTCCCAGCTTCTCAAGCAAGGATGCGAATCCCGATATCGGTGACAGCACGATAACAGAGACTGCTGGCATTGGCGCTTTCGCCATGGCAGCCGCGCCGGCTATCGTAACCTTCGTGAGTGGGACGCCGCAAGATGCGCTCAACGCGACTTTGGAAATGTACGAGATCACTGTCGCTGAACATAAACACTTCACCATCCCGCAACTCGATTTCCGCGGCTCGCCAACAGGCATCGATATTCGCAAAGTTGTTGAACTGGGAATCCCACCTCGCGTGAACACAGGAATCGCTCACAGGGAAGCAGGCGTAGGCCAAGTTGGTGCAGGTTTGGTGCGTCCACCAATGAAGATCTTCGAGGACGCAATCAGGGCGTACGCGAAAAAATACAAACTTTAGGAGTCATGATGAAGATCCACGATCTCTCCCAACCGCTCAACCAGGATGCATCATTTTGGCCGTTTTACCCACCTTTCGAGGTGAAATATATCAAGCGCAAATCCGAACACGGCGTGAATGCGCAATATATTCAAACAAGCAACCACATGGGGACGCACTTGGATGCTCCACGACATTTCGTTACCAAAGGCAAAACAATCGATCAACTCCCCCTCGAATGGTTATACGGCGAAGGTGTGATCGTGGACTTAAGCAATCAACTCGATGACCTGGACGTTTTCACCCCTGAGATGATCGAAAGGAAAGCAAAGATAAATAACGGCGACATTTTGTTCATCCACACCGGTTGGTCGAGATATTCATTCTTTAGCGAAGAAGCCGATGAAGAGCGATATATTCAGCGCCATCCTGGCCCGCATCACAGCATTTGCGAGTGGCTGCTAGATAAGAAGATTCACCTCTGGGGCGTGGACATGATCTCCACGGACCACCCAATGAACCTCCCTATCGGCCGCTTCCTGGGCAAGGGAGGACTGGAACATTGGGCAAAAGTCCGGGCCTTGGTGGAGAAGAAATTCGGCGCCAGCAAGGTGGATGAAATGTTCCCCCCAGAAGCTTATCAGTTAACGCATAACGCCCTTTTCCCGCATGACTGTGTCCATGTGGAAAACATGGGCGGCGAAATGAGCAATCCGGCCCTGCACAATAAGCGACTGATCCTCGGCGCCTTCCCCTGGCTGTTCAAAGGCGGCGAAGCCGCCTTCTGCCGCGCGGTGGCATTCACTGAAGACTAGATGGCGACCCGATATTTCGGCGAGCGAATCAAACGCAACGAAGATCCGCGGCTTCTAACCGGCCGTGCGCTTTTCGTCGACGATGTGGATATGCCTGAAATGGCTCATATCGCGTTCGTGCGTAGCCCCTATGCGCACGCTCGTGTTAAATCCATAGACACAAACACCGCTAGGCAAATCGAAGGGGTCGTGGCTGTTTATACCGCTGCTGATTTGGGCAGCTATTGGCGGACAGGCGTTTTGAACGTTGGAGTGCCACCAATAAAAGACGCTTTATTCAACGAGCGCCTGCACCCCATACTGGCAAAAGAGAAAGTAAGACACGTGGGCGAAGTTGTCGCTTGTGTCGTTGCGGAATCGCGTTATATCGCTGAGGACGCCGTGCATCGTGTCGTTGTAGATTATGAGCCGCTGCCCGTTCACATCGATCCGCGCAAGGCTTTGGAAAAGGGATCAACGCTTATCCATGAAGACTTGAAAGACAACGTGGCTGCTCACGTTGTGCAGACCAAAGGTAACTACGATAAAGCGAAGGCGCAAGCGGACGTGGTGATCCGCCGCGAATATTTTTACGATCGCGGCACGGCTGCGGCAATGGAGAATCGCGGCATCGTGGCGAGCTGGGACGAGAAGGCCGGAAAACTGACGATGTGGGATACGACCCAGGCGCCAGTCATCATCCGCAATGGAATTGCTGGAATGCTGGGGTTATCCGAACATCAGGTCAGGCTAATCGCCCCGTTCATTGGCGGTGGATTTGGACCGAAAATTCTGATGTTTTACCCGGAAGAGATGCTGCTGCCCTGGATCTCGATGCAGCTCAACCGGCCGGTCAAGTGGATCGAGGATCGTTCTGAGAACTTTTACGCGACCACACAGGAGCGCGGCCAATTCCATCAATCCGAAATCGCACTCAAAAAGGACGGAACCATCCTTGGAGTGAAAGATGTGTTTTGGCACGACAATGGCGCTTATGACCCCTATGGCTTGACTGTGCCAATCAATACTCAGTGCACGCTGCTCAACATGTATCGCGTGCCGAATTATTACAGTGAGTTCACGGCCGTGTTCACCAACAAGCCTATCGTGAGCCCATACCGAGGCGCTGGTCGCCAACATGGGATCTATGTGATGGAACGGCTGATGGATGCGGCTGCGAAAGAACTGAACCTCGATAAGGTTGAAATACGCAGAAAGAATCTGATCCCGCCTGACGATTTCCCCCACAAGCATGGAATCATTTATCAAGATTTTTCCGAGCTAACGTATGACAGCGGGAACTACGAACCGCTGCTTCATCAGGCCCTGGAGATGATCGAATATGAAAAGTTTTACAGGGAGGTTAAGCCGCAAGCCGAGAAAGAAGGCAAGTACGTTGGACTCGGGATTGTGTGTTATGTGGAGGGCACGGGGATCGGACCTTATGAGGGCGCGCGCATACAGGTTGGCGGGAATGGTCGTGTGAGCGTTGCCACCGGTATCGGCACTCAGGGTCAAGGGCATTTCACTAGCTACGCTCAAGTGGTTGCCGAGCAACTCGGCGTTCCTGTTCACAAAATCGATATCGTCACTGGGGACACGGATCAATTCCATTGGGGCGTGGGAACGTTTGCCAGCCGGGGCGCCGTGGTTGCGGGGAATGCCATCCACGCCGCAGCAGTTCGCGTGCGAAATAAGATATTAGAGAAAGCCGTCGAAGAATTTGAGGGCGAGGTAACCGCAGATAAACTCGAACTGGTCGACGGCAAGGTTCAGATTATTGGCGCCCCTGAAACTGCCATCCCATTGGGTGAATTAGCGAATAAAGCCAACCCCATGCGAGGCGCTGTTAAGCCGGGGACAGAACCCGGGCTTGAGGCTACGGATTATTTCGGCCCCGAAATGGGCGCAACAGCCAGTGGCGTACACGCGATGATTGTGGAAGTTGATCCTGACACCATGCTGGTCGAGATAAAGAAGTACGTGGTTGTGCACGATTGTGGCGAAGTGATCAATCCACTCATCCTCGATGGACAGATCCAAGGCGGAGTCGCTCAGGGCATTGGGAACGCTTTCTACGAGCAACTCCATTTCGACGAAATGGGGCAAATAGTAAATGCGTCGTTCATGGATTATCTACTCCCTGGCGCGCACGATGTTCCCCGCGTGGATACAGGGCACCAGGTCACCCGCTCCCCGCTTAATCCGCTCGGCGTCAAAGGCGCCGGCGAAGCAGGCGCCATTCCGGTTGGGCCGCTATTCTGCCAGGCAGTCGAAGACGCCCTGAACATTCCCGGCTTGGAGATCAGAGAGATACCGCTGAGCCCATTGCGACTATGGGAGCTCGTTAACGAAGCGAAGAAAGCGGATTAGGTGGTGGCAGACCAAAAAGGCATTCTGATTCAGAATGCCCAATTGCGCCACCGCCCCATTGGGGAACTGGTGGCGCTCCTGATTAAGAATGGTCGCATCGCGGCCATCGAAGCAGACCTCCGCCCCGAGAGTGGTCAAACAGTGATTGATGCGGCAGGTGGTCTGGTAACCGAATCATTTGTTAATCCGCACCTGCATCTGGATAAGGTATACACCCTGGATCGCATAGATGAGCTCGCCCTGCAAAGCTATCAAGGTTCTGGCATGGGAAAAGCGATGAATGCCATTGAGCTGGCCTCAAGAGTGAAATCGGAATATGACGAGAGCTGGATCCTGCCGAATGTTCATAAGGCGTTAGACCTTGCAGCAAAGAATGGCAACACTCATATCCGCGCTTTCGCCGATGTGGATAACAAGGCAAAACTGATCGGCGTCCAGGCGTTGCTGAAGGCCAAGAAGGAATTCGAGGGGCGCGTTTCTGTTCAGGTGGTTGCTTTTGTGCAAGATGGCATCGTACGCGAGCCAGGCGCAGAAGGTCTTCTGCGAGAGGCGATGCGCCTGGGAGCAGATGTTGTTGGCGGCATCCCGTGGATCGAATTCACGGAGCCTGACGCCCAGAAACACATCGATGTTGTCTTCGACATCGCCAAGGAATTCGACAAACCCGTATCGATGCTGGTGGATGATGCCGGTGACCCGGGGTTACGGACGCTTGAAATGATGGCCGTCCGTGCTATCCAGCAAGGCTGGCATGGGCGCGCATTAGCTCACCATGCGCGTGCGATGGCTCTTTATCCAAAACCTTACTTGCAAAAAATGATCGCGCTGATGAAGCAGGCCCAAATGTACGTGGTCACTGATCCACAAACCGGACCCTTGCATGCAAGGGTTAAAGAGATGCTTGAAGAAGGCGCCTACGTTTGTCTGGGTCAGGACGATATCTCAGACGCATATTACCCTTATGGGCAGAATAACATGCTGGAAGTGGCCTTCCTCGCTTCTCATCTTTTATGGATGACAACCACGGCGGAAATGGATATTCTTTACGACATGATCACGACAGAAGCTGCCAAGGCTGTTGGCGTGCAAGATTACGGGCTGCAGGTTGGCGCAACACCCAACTTGGTTGTGCTCGATGTTCCCACCGTTCGTGAGGCGCTCCGCTATCACCGCGCCCCAAACTACGTGATCAGTCACGGAGCATTGCTTGAAAACTAACGGGAGCAACCGGCTGGTGGCGCAATCAATATCGCCCGCCGCGAGAAAATGGCTCACCGAAACTGAAAAAGCATACATCTTACAAAGCTTTAGGTCCGTGATTAATTGCGTAAATCAAGAGGGCAATGTGCTTTCCGCCACTGGAAGGCTGATTGGAAACGGGCCTTTTTCAGTCGTCATCGAAGATGAGATTTTTCCGGAAACTGTAAGCGGTGATTCCCTTATTGAAATTACGGAAGAGGGAATTTGGATCGATGATCTCTTTATCGACGCCAGCGCAGCGGAGACCTGGGAGGCACACCCAAATTGGAGCGAGATTCAGGAAACTCATGCATCCCTGAACACATCTGTTAATGCTCTGATCCCGTTGCTGCTCCGCCACGCTCTAGCAGATAGTTTTGCCCGCCTAGTAATTGAACCCGACGCGGAGATCCCGTTACCAGCACGCGTGCTCGCAATGGCTAAGCAGAATATTCCAAAGCTCTTTGATGGGATCAAGAATAAGGATGTCTTCCTCATCACGCAGGCTTCACAGAAACTGGCCGGGCTGGGTCCGGGGTTGACGCCCGCGGGCGACGACCTTCTGCTTGGGGTGATTTACGGGATGTGGACATTGTTTTCTGAAGAAGAATCATCGGAGCTCGCGGGATTGATCGCGGAAAACGCCAGTCCGCGAACTCATGCGCTCTCCGCTGCCTGGCTAAAAGCCGGCGCCAACGGCGAGGCGGCTGAGACATGGCACGCGCTTTTCGACGCCCTTGTCAAGGGCGATGCGGGGAAATTCGAGCAGGCTGTGCTGCGGATCCTCCCCAGCGGACATACATCTGGCGCTGATGCACTCGGCGGCTTCGCGGGAGTGATTCAGCAAGTAACTTCATGATCCTGGTTACTGGAGCGGCGGGCAAAACTGGGCTCGCCGTCACCAAGGCGCTTGCCGCCAAAAATCTGCCGGTGCGCGCCTGGGTTCGACGAAACCACCAAGAGGAACAAGCCCGCGCGGCGGGAGCTAAGGAAACAATCAGCGGCGATCTCCGGGACCCGATAGTCATCGCTCCAGCATTAGCAGGCATAAATTCTATTTACTTAATCTGCCCGAATATTCACCCGGATGAATATCAGGTCTGCGCGAAGCTGATTTCGGCAGCTAAGACCGCGGGAGTGAAGAAGATCGTATATCACTCCGTGATGCTGCCTGCTATCGAGGAAATGCCACATCACTGGCAGAAACACCATGTGGAACAGGAACTGCAGTCATCTGGACTTGATTTCACGATTTTGCAGCCGGCCAGCTACACGCAGAATGTCTTGCCTTACTTTGATGAAATATTGTCCGAGGGAATCTTACGCGTGCCTTATTCGACACAAGCGGTTTTCACCCCGGTCGATCTTGGTGATGTCGCTGAGGCAGCAGCCATGGTATTTACCGAATCCGGACACTTAGGCGCGGTTTATGAACTGGCCGGCCCTGAAAAGTTATCCACAACGCAGATGGCTGATGAGATTGGCAGATTTCTAATGAAAAAAGTTGAAGCTGAAACGCAATCCTTGGAGTCCTGGCAAGCGGCTGCACGCGAGAACGGTCTGGCAGAATATCCGCTTGATGCACTAAGCAAAATGTTCAGCTACTACGATATTCAAGGATTTGTCGGAAATTCGTTAGCCCTCGAAGAGGTGCTAGGCAGAAAATCAACGACATTTAACGAGTTTCTAAAAAGAAATGCAAAATAAAAGAGGAGCGCATGGTGGAGTGCACCCCATAAAGTGGACACAAAAAGAAAGGCCCCGCTGTAAGTTAGAGAGACTGACACCTCAATTCAAAGGGTGTCAGTTTCGTTTTCAATTGTATACGATGGTAGTTGT
>JBOGUK010000209.1:0-6838 GCA_050695915.1 Anaerolineales bacterium | reverse complement strand
GCTGTGTTGTTCATAAAAGCTGAGCACTTCCACGAACCTTTCGAGCTGCAACTTGGCCGACGTGAGGTCTTCTGCTTCAGCATTCGCAAAATGAGAAAAAATCCCCTCGACTTCGATGTGCTTACATTTTAAAGATGCGTCCAACAGGGTATCGGCGGAATAATAATGAACGCCGATCCGTTCCATCCCAGTATCGATCTTAAAATGCACTTTCGCTGTAATCCCCCGCGATTCCGCGGCGGCTTCGATATGCTGAAGCTTTTCAACTGAAGACGCGGTCAGCGTGAGATCATAATCCAGGAAGAGCGGCACCTGACTGCCTAGGATGCCGCCGAGCACCAGTATCGGAATTGTGACGCCGGCATCACGCAACAGGATCCCCTCCTCTAAATAAGCCACGCCGAGCATCCTGGCGCCGATCTCTTGCATGTGCTGCCCCACCCTCACCAGCCCGTGGCCGTAAGCATTGGCTTTGAGAATAGGCATCACCTGAGCCTGGCCAACGTGGCTTTGGATGGCTTGAAAGTTCTGAGTTAGCTTTTCGAGGTCGATCAGAACATGCGTTGGACGCAGCCCTGCGCGCGTGCTGATCGTGGGATGGTTGCTGATTTGCATTTGCGGGATTCTATCGTTTCCGTTCGAGACTGCTCCGGGCGAAATCCAGCGCAGCCGCACGCGAGGCAATCTCGCCTGCGGCTTGCGCCTCGTGCAGTTCGGCAAGCAACGCGCCCACTCGCGGGCCCGGTGTCAGATCGAATTCAGACATTAAATCGTCCCCGGTTAGGAATGGTTTCGGATCCACCTCCGCGTCGTGGCGCTCATAGTAAGGCTCAAGGAGCAGGCGCAGGGTTTCCAGATGGCGCTTTAACTCTTCGCCCGGAATCTCACCGGCAAACTTGCCCAGGAAATCCGCAAGCGACAGCAGGCAGATGTCCACACCGGCTTCGCCCGTGGCGCGGAAGAACCGGTAAATCGCCCGCCGCATCGGCGCTTCGCCCGTCAGCGTGAGCTGCATCGGGCGCATGTGTTGGCCGATGAGGATCTCGAGCAAGTTCTTTTCGTCGTTGCTGAGATTGAAAGCGGCGGCTCTCGCCTGCGCCATCTCAGTACCCCGCGCTTCATGTTCGTAAAAATGAATGCGCCCATCATTTCCCAGGCTGCGCGTGCCGGCTTTGCCGGCATCGTGCAGCAGGGCTGCAAAGAACAGCAGCCCCAGCCGCGGGCGACCCGCCACCAGTTCGCCTTCGAGATGCTCGGTGAATTGTCGCCGATAGCGGCCGAGCGACAGATTGATCAAGCTGGTAACCAGGTCTCCTGACGACTTGTCCGCGGGGGCATCGGTCAAGCTGTTTGCCACGCGTTCCAGTTGATCGACCACGCGCAGCGTATGTTCCCACACATCGAAAGCATGCGGAGGCGATTGCTCGATTCCTTTCAGCGGCATAAGCTCGGGCAGCACGCACGGCAGCATGCCCAGAATATCCAGGGCGCGGATCGAGGCTGCCGGTTTCGGCGCCAGCAGCAGCCGGAAGAGCTCGTCGCGCAGCCGCTCCGCAGAAACCAACTGCAGATCGCTGACCGCTTTGCGCATGCGCTCGCGCGTTTCTTTTTCGATCTTCATCCCGAACGCCGCGGCCATTCGCACCGCGCGCAGGATACGCACAGCATCATTCTCAAATACGCTCGGCGAAACAGCTTTCACCACTTTCGCCAACAAATCCTGCGCCCCGCCAAACGGATCCAGCAGCGCACCCGGGTTGCGCAGGTCGATCGCCATGGCGTTGATCGTAAAGTCGCGGGCGGCCAGGTCCGCATCGATATCCTTGCCCTGAAAGCCGACGAAATCGAACGTCGCCCGTTTGCCGCCGCTGCCCTGCACCAGCAGGCGGCCTGCGTCCCGTTCGCTGTCCAGCGGATAGAAATCGGCGCCCAGTTTCTGGGCCACCCGGCGCGCCAGCGGGATCGCAGGCCCCGGGACGGCGAAGTCGAAATCATTCGTGGCGCGCCCCAGCAGCAGATCGCGCACCGCACCGCCGACGAGATAGATTTCCTGTCCTTCGGGCAGCGCAGAAACGATGCGCTGCACTTCCTGCGGCAATGTGACAACTTGTGAGCTCGGCATATATTCCACGTCTGGTGTTTCCTTTAGTCGCGATACCTTAGCCGCACGCAGCGCCTGGCGCGGCGTGCCGCCTTGCCCCACTATTTTGCCCTGAAGTTTGGCCACCCAACGGCCAGAATATGGGTGGTCACGTTTCACTCCCAACCCCCTCTAATATTCTGCCCGCGCGGATGAACTCGACTCGGATCGCCGTAAGGGCGCAGCCTTGCCCTGAGCGAAGCGTGAGGGATGCTGCGCCCGTACGACAACTGCGGGGTGATGCCACATATTTGGAGCAGTGTGCATCCGTAAATCCCAGGTTCCATTGCATCTATATCCCATATCTGCATGCGGCCGGATAGGTGTCGGGGGTGAGGGGCTATTCCGGGGGTGTATATTTCTTGGGATCGACGACGCCGATGAAGGGCAGGTTCCGATAGTACTCGTCGAGGTCGAGGCCGTAGCCAAAGACGAATTTGTTCGGGATCTCGAAGCCGACGTAGTGGATGGGCACCACCGCCTGCCGCGCCTCCGCTTTGTCCAGCAAGCTGCAGACCCGCAGGCTGGTCGGCTGGCGGGCTTCCAGCAAGCTGAGCACCGAGGCAATCGTATTGCCGCTGTCGACAATGTCCTCGACCAGCAGGACGTTTCTACCCTTGATGTTCATCGTCAGGTCCAGCGTGATGCGCACTTGCCCGCTGGTTTCCCGGGCGCCAGCGCCGTAGGACGAGACCGCCATGAAGTCCACGGCGTGCGGGATGGTGATGGTGCGCATCAAGTCTGTGAGGAACATCACCCCGCCGCGCAGGATGCAGATTAGAAGAAGGTCATCGTCCTGATAATCCCGGCTGATCTCCGCTCCCAGCTCGGCGATGCGTTTCTTTAACTGTTCCTCAGTGATGAGGATTTCGGATAGGAGTTCCTCGTAGGGCGGCAGCTTCGCCATCAGGCTGGCACTTCGTGGTGTTCGCGGCAGCGCGCTTCGTACATTTCCGAGGCGCCTACGATCACGATCGGGTCGTTGTAGCTGGCGGGCTCGCCGTTCACCAGCCGCTGCGTGCGGGCGGCGTCCTTGCCGCACACCATGCAGATGGCGTGCAGCTTGTCCACGCGCTCCGCCTGCGCCGTCAGCGTGGGCATGGCGCCGAAAGGTTCGCCGCGGAAGTCGGTATCCAGGCCCGCAACCAGCACGCGCAACCCTTTTTCAACCAGGTAATTGGCCACGGCCACGATATCGGGGTCCAGGAAGTGAGCCTCGTCGATAGCCACGACGGTGGTGTCATCCTCCAGCTTGGCACGGATATCGGCTGCCTTGTCGATGCCCACGGCTTCGAATTCGCTGCCCGCATGGCTCATCACCTTGGCTTCCGAATAACGATTATCGATGCGGGGCTTGAACACCTGGACCTTTTGTTTGGCGATCTTGGCCCGCCGCAAGCGGCGGATCAATTCGTCGGTCTTGCCGCAAAACATGGAACCGGTAATCACTTCAAGCGAACCGACTGGGGGATTCATACGTGTTGGATTAGCGGAAGTTTACTTGAAGGCTTTTCCACAATCAAGGCAAAGCACTAGACGGTTTGAGTTGCAACCTAAGGATCTTCAGTAGGGGTGGGGTTTCCCGTCCCTTAGACAAAACGTAGGGGTGGGTCTAAGACCTGCCCTGCAGGCGGTCATTATTAATCATCATCATGTCGGGGAGAGGGGCTTAGTAAACATGATTAATTACTATTTGCACAAGCAAACTGGCACAAAGGGAAGATTTAATACTACTTTCCCGGGACAGGGGTTTTGTCCCGAGCGAAGCGAATGGGCTGACGAGGGATCTAAACCTGCCCCTACAAATAACCGACCCAGGGGGTAACAAAAAGCGCGCATCTCTTGCGCGCTTTTGCTTTGCGATCGGTGAGCCTATTCCGCGGCTTCGGCTTCGCCTTTCGGAAGCACGTAGCCCAGCCTGCGGAGAGCTTTCTTCGTATCCGCCAGGCCTTTGCGGCCGAGGCCTTCGATGGCGAGGAGAGCATCATCGCCTTCGCTGAGGCGCTCGATGAACTGCCCGGCGGTCTCGATGCCGGCCTTCTTGTAGGTTTCCAGCGTGCGCTTGGTGAGGTCGAGTTCCGTCAGCTTGCGCTCCGGGGAAGTCTGCGCCGTGGTCTTGGCATCCTGCTTGGCCTTGTACTCGGTGCGCGCTTCGAGCCGCTTATAGAAGCGATCAACCTGCCCTTCGGTGTCGACGATGCGCTGCTCACCGGTGTAGAAGGGGTGGCAGTTCGAGCAGATATCGACGCGGATCTCCGCTTTCGTGGAGCCCGTCGTCCATGTGTTGCCGCAGGCGCAAACGACTTTGGCGTCTGGAAAATACTTGGGATGGATTTGTGCCTTCATTCTAAATTCCTACTTCCTAATTCAGCATTCAAAATTGCTTTTGTTATTCCTTCGGCTCAACGCTGACGCGCTTCTGCCCACCGGAGATCGTTTCGTAGATCACTTGTCCGTCCGCCGTGGCAAAGATCGTGTAGTCCCTCCCCAGGCCCACGTTGCGGCCGGGGCGGATGCGCGTGCCGTTCTGGCGCACGAGGATGCTGCCGGAGCGCACCGTCTCGCCAGCATAGCGCTTCACGCCCAATCGCTGGGCGTTTGAGTCTCGTCCGTTGCGGCTGGAACCGCCGCCTTTTTTATGTGCCATATCAATCTTCCTTTCGTAGGGGCGCATTGCAATGCGCCCAGGGAGGTTTGCAAACCGCCCCTACGATTATTTCTTCGTCTTCTTCTTAACCGCCGGCTTCTTGGCAGCCACTTTCCTGGCTGCGGGTCTCTTTGCTTTCGCCGCCGGGGCTTTCACCTTGGCAGCCGGAGCCTTGGCGGGCGCTTCGGCTTTGGCTTCCGCCTTGGGCGCTGATTTCGCCAGCCCCTTGGCCTCGATGCTGTCGATCATCAGCCGGGTGAATTGCTGGCGGTGGCCCGTCTTCACACGGTAGCGGATCTTCGGCTTGTATTTGAAGACAGTGATCTTCTCGCCCTTCTCCTGCCCCACCACAGTAGCCGCCACCTTGGCGTCGGCAACCGTCGGCGCGCCCACCATCACATTGCCGTCGTCCGACACCAACAAGACTTCCTTCAGGTCGACCTTCTTACCGACCTCGGTTTCGAGCCGATCGACCTCGATGGTCTCGCCTTCAACGGCCTTGTATTGTTTGCCGCCTGTCTGTATTATCGCGTATCGCATTCGTGTGCTTCTACCTTTTCTGTCAAACCTTCAACCTGCAACTTTCAACCGAATTAAGAATGCCCCAGCAACTTTCTGCCGGGGCAGAGCGGCCAGTATTATAAGAGCAAGGGGCACAAGCGTCAAATAAGCGGTATTCATACTATGCCAAACAGGATGGGCTATTTGCCAATCCGACGAGGCAATCTCCAGCCAAGACAGCAAGGATCCACTTAATGGAGCTTCTAGATCAAACCGCTTAGGTGAGATCGCAACTTTCTTTTACCGGAGCGCCGCCCCAACCCCCCTCATGTCTGTACGCTTCCTTTGCGATCCCGTTACGGCTTTGCAAAAAACGAGCGATAGGTGAGAAGCTGGCCGAGGGCCATCAACGCGGCTTCTCCCAAATAGATGGGCCAATCTCTTGATTGAACAGGATTACCAGCGCGTAAGGGACCGCCCAAGCCCAAACAATGAACCAAGCCCATTTTTCGCCTCGCCTGTAGGGGATCAGAATGATCCCGGCAGCCAGAAAGTTAAACCCAGCCCAGGCGATAAAAATCGTTGTTGGCCCTGGGTCAAAAATCCCCAACCCGATGTGGCCCAAGACGTTGCCGATGGAGAAAAACAGCAAGATGCCCAAACCAATCTTATAAGCAAGCGAACGTGGTTTTGGATTCATTGCTGCCATGTGAACCTCCCGACTCGTTCCCCCCATTATAGCGCTGCACTCTGCTCTAAAATGCAATCAGTTCGGAAAGCCATCAGCCACAGCCTTTTGACACCAGGACGCCCTTTCCATATTATGGTTGCAGCGCGTGGTTCTTTTCCACGCACGGCTCGCCGCTCCCCTCATTCGTACTTTTAGTCCGCTAGTCTGTTAGTCTATTAGTAGTCAGTCAACCAGTCGGATCGCCATTAATCTTCCTTGATTAACTGAGAGCCGAACGCGTGGCTTCGCTTGCCACGCAAAAGACCCCCCAACGCGACGGTGGTTTTCAGTCGCAACGGAACGGTTGCGGGCAGCGCTGGATGTTGCGTTACTGGGCGGAGCCCAGTGGCAACTCCAACGCGACGGTGGTTTTCAGTCGCAACGGAGCGGTTGCGGGCAGCCCTGGATGTTGCGTTACTGGGCGGAGCCCAGTAGATTTCTCCCGCGCTGCGAAGCAATCTCCCTCATCAATCGCAAAGCGATTCTCACAACTCGTAGAGGCGAAAGCAAGGGCAAACCCAAAAGTCAGAAAAAGGGAAACACCGATGAAAGCCGCAATTCTGCTCGCCATACCTAATACCAGGGAAATCCCGGTGGCCATTTCCAACAGAGGCAGTGTCAGCACCCCATTTTTAGTACCAGCTGAAAGTAGAAAAGTTCAGGCTTTTTGTGCTGCGAATTGGTAGGGCGACCGGCCCTGCAAAGCCTCGTGCGGACGTAGGGCATTGTATTCTTCGATCCAGGGTTCGACGATCTGGCGCACCTCCTCCAGCGAAGCGAACAGATAGGCGTCGAGTACATCTTGGCGGAACGTGCGGTT
>JBOGUK010000208.1:0-11862 GCA_050695915.1 Anaerolineales bacterium | reverse complement strand
AAGTTACATCAAGGCGAACGGGGAGGAAGTCCAGTTAGGCAAGTGGGACGAAAAGTTTGACGGACTTGTACGCACTCTCAATGTCAATCTCTCAAACCTTGCAGGCAAGAATGTCAAAATCGTCCTCACAGTAGAGACAGGGAACAACTCATTCAATCAGGCGAACGCGTTCTGGTTCGTTCCTCAACTCATCAGGAAGTAAGCCTTTAAAAAACTTGAAGAAGAAATAGGTGCATCCCAAGGAATGCGCCTATTTCTTCTTTACAGTCCGCCACAACCTTCATGTTAGAATGCGAACAAAAGCAACGAAACGGAGGAGTGCGTGACAAAGTTTCAGCTATTCACTGGGAAGGACGGACAATTTTATTTCCGGCTGCGCGCCGACAACGGCGAGCCGATTTTGGCTAGCGAAGGATACAAGGATAAAGCCAGCGCCGAAAACGGCATCCGGTCCGTAAGAGAAAACGCCCCCGAAGACGCCAGGTATACAAGGGAAACGTCCTCAGATGGACAATTCTTCTTCACCCTGCGCGCAGGAAACAATGAGGCAATAGGAAAAAGCGAGATGTATAAATCTGCGGCAGGCCGAGACAACGGTATCGCAGCCGTGAAAGATGATGCTCCCGGAGCGACCCTCGAGGACCAAACAAGCTAGCACGATAGGCATGCAAATAAAAACGAAAAGCCGCCCTGGAGGGCGGCTTTGTCGTTCAATTGGGCGCGTTCTCGCTTTTCACCTTGTTGCGCAGTTCTCCCAGTCCCTCTATGCTGACGACGACTTCGTCGCCGTCAGCCAGCGGGCCCACACCCGCAGGGGTTCCCGTGAGGAGCAGGTCTCCCGGCTCCAGCGTCATAACGGTAGACGCGTAAGCCACAAGCTGCCTAACCGGAAAAACCATATCACGCGTAGAACCCATCTGGCGTAGCTCCCCGTTAACTGTGCAAGTGATCACCGCGTCCGCTGGATCGAAATCAGTTTCGATCCAAGGCCCAAAAGGGCAAAAGGTGTCGAAACCTTTTCCGCGCGTCCATTGTCCGTCGCGACGTTGCAGATCGCGCGCGGTGACGTCATTAGCGATTGTATAACCGAGGATGTGACCGAGTGCGGTTTCCGGATCCAGCCACCGCCCCTTTCTGCCGATGACTACGGCCAATTCTCCTTCGTGTTCAACTTGTTGAGATTGGGGTGGCAACAAAATCGTATCCCCCGGCCCAATAATGGTAGACGGGGGCTTGAGGAACAGCAAAGGCACTTCGGGCACATCGACATTGTGCTCCTGCGAGTGGGCAACATAATTGCGTCCAACACATATGATCTTGCTGGGTATTGCTGGAGGCAGGAGCTTCACGTCGGACATTGGCATATCCGCGCTCTCCCGCTTGAAGGACGTAAAGACGGAACCCTCGATGCGGCCAACGTTGTCTTCATAGACCCATCCATACTGAGGGATCTTTTTCTTCGTTGGATAGCGGATGATTTTCATAACTAACGAGCTCCCTTTGCGGCGGCCAATCGCTTTAATACTTTATCCGCCTGTTTTTGATTTTCTTTGAATTTTTCTGCATAGCGCCAGCGCAAAGTGGTGCCGATGGTATGGATCAGGGCACTGAGCACCACGGCGGCCCCCTCCGTTTGCTCCTGGCTTTGAACCTCTAACACGATATTGGTCCTCCGGGCGGCTTCAAAGGAAGCGCTGCCAACGATAGCCGCCGCCGGAACCCCTGATGTTTTTGCTTGCCCCAACGCAGCTGGAACCAGCGGGGTTTGTCCGTTCAGATCGATCACCAGTAAAAGGTCAGTCTGGACCGCAAGCGCCAGGCTTCTCGCCATGGCCCCTTCTTCGGCATTCAGGAGAATTGGCAAGATACCCACGTTTTGGAAATGCCGCAACAGCTCAGGCACAATGAATTGCCCATGCGCATCCGCAAGGAGGAATACTCGCTTCGATTTTCCCAGAGCGGTTAGGAGCGCCTCCAACGGCGCCGTATCCATCAATCGCCGCGTTCTTTCAATGGCTTCGCCGAGTTCCTTAAGTGTGAGATCGGTGAGCGCAGAAAGACTTTCAGGTTCAACAATCTCTTTGGGCCGGATCAGTAGATCTTGCACCACCCGAGCTTTGATTTCATCCTGAAGCGCAGGGAACCCTGAATAGCCGATTGCTTGCGCAAACCGGACGACGGTGGCCGAATCCACATCTACCTGATGAGCCAATTCCTGTGCGGTCATTAGGGCAGCCTGCACATAGGAATCCAATATATAATCGGCGAGGCGCTGGAAACTTTTGGATAGTTCCGGACGCGCTTCACGAATTCGTTCAGCGTACGTTCCAGCAGGCATGGAAGCGAACTATAGCACAGAAAATTGCGGCAAGCAGAGATTCTGCATTTTCCATTGCAATTTTTACGCCAGGTTCCAAGCGTGTATAATGCGCGGCGCGGGCGAGTAGCTCAGTTGGTTAGAGCACTTCCTTTACAAGGAAGGGGTCGTAGGTTCGAGTCCTATCTCGCCCACTTTACTCACGGGTATTGAGTATGTCCAAATGGGAATATCTTGAACTCAAGATCAAACATGGTGAAGTTGAAGTGGTCGACGGGGAGTTCGTCCCGCCTGCGAATTCCGGGACCTCCGATCCCTACGAATACGTCAAGCGCATGATCGCCGATGGTTGGGAGCTCGTTACCCGCTCGGGTACTCTCGGCGACGAAATTTCTGTCGTTCTAAAGCGCCCACTCAAAGAATAAATCCTTCGTGACAGCAATCCCACAAAGCGCCTGGAGTGTTTTCCTCGCCGCGCTGTTAACCGCGCTGGCCACAGGGTTGGGTGCTCTGCCTTTTGCGTTCGTACACTCATTTTCACGCAGATGGCTTGGCGCCTTCAACGCCATTGCCGGGGGCCTGATGTTAGGAGCTACGCATGGCTTGATCAATGAAGGGGTTTCGCGAAACCTTAGCTCCACCGTCTTCGGGATGTTTGTTGGATTAGCGGCCATCGCGATATTGAATCGCAGGCTCGAACACGATAAAGGCGCCGCCATTACCTCTATGCGCGAGACGGGCCGTACCAAAGCTCTGATGATCGTCGGCATTATGACGCTGCACTCCTTCGCCGAAGGAGTCGGCGTGGGGGTTGCCTTCGGCGGCGGGCAGACCCTGGGAGCTTTCATCACGGCAGCCATCGCCGTGCATAACATTCCAGAGGGTCTGGCGATCAGCCTCGTACTCGTTCCTCAAGGCACATCACCGTTCAAGGCAGCATTATGGAGTATCTTCTCGAGCCTCCCACAACCACTAATGGCTGTCCCCGCGTTTATTCTGGTTAGCCTTTTCCGCCCTTTCCTCCCTTTTGGATTGGGGATCGCCGCCGGAGCTATGCTTTGGATGGTTTTTTCTGAATTGGTTCCCGATTCTCTGGCCGATTTAGACCATCATACAGTAGGAGTCATCGTGACAGTCTCACTGGCCACGATGATCGCATTTCAATCACTGCTGTAATCCCAAAAATGGGACATTTGTCCCTGATAACCTGGGTAATAGGACAAATACGGTTTACTCCATCAAGCCTATATTGGTTACGGCAAGAAACGCCGGAGCGATCCTTTCCAGAAACGCTGCTCGGGAACGGCTTGCGGGAACAGCCTTCACGGCTGAAGCTAGGAGGCAACGACCTCCAACATCATCGTCAGTGTGACGGTGAAGCGGCGAAACTGGAGGCTAACCGGTACCTCGCCGGCCAGAGGCGAACTGGTCGGAGCGAGCGCCGATACAGCGAATGCTCCGGCGTTTTTTCCTATTATTCTTCGGTTCGCCCTAGGGAGAAGCAAGTACCTTTGCAGTTACAATTCCAGCCATGCCAGCGAAAAAATCTAAAAATGATTACTTATTTCGAGGAACTCTCTCGGATCTCGATCCTGATGTCTACGAGCTCACAGAACTCGAAGCCGAACGCCAGTATCGGCGATTAATCTTGATTCCCAGCGAGAGCACTGCCCCGCTGGCTGTACGCGAGGCGCTCTCTTCGGCTTTCCACAACATATATGCTGAGGGGTATCCGGATGAGGATTCGCGTTGGATGGGCCAGGAAGAGATCCTTGATTACCCGGCAAGGCTGGGCAACTATCGACGCAATTCAGACCCGCGCTACTACAAAGGCGTGGAATACGCCGATGCCCTCGAAGCGCTGGCCCGGCGCCGCTGCGCAGAGGTGTTTGCAGCCAATGGGGTCAGCCCGGACCAGCTCTACGTAAACGTTCAGGCGCTTTCGGGCGCCCCCGCCAACAATGCCATTTATCACGCGCTGGTTCAACCAGGCGACACAGTAATGGGCATGAACCTCTTGCACGGCGGGCACCTTTCGCACGGCTCACCAGTCAATCGTTCAGGGAAGTTTTACAACATCGTCCATTACACCGTCAACGCAGAAACAGAACGCATTGATTATGAAGAAATGGCCGAGCTTGCCTTGACCCACAAACCGAAAATGATCATTGGCGGTTTCTCCTCATATTCCTGGGCGGCCGATTGGCAGGCGATGCAGCGCATCGCCGATTCCGTGGGCGCCTACTTGCTGGCAGACATTGCCCATGTTGCAGGTCTCGTTGCGGCGGGTGTCTACCCTTCTCCTATTGGCTATGCGCATGTCGTCACTTCAACTACCCATAAGACACTAAACGGCCCGCGCGGCGCCATCATTCTTACCACCGATAAAAAGCTGGCAGAGAAAATCGACCGCGCCGTCTTCCCCGGCGAACAAGGTGGGCCTCATGTGAACGTCTTCGCGGCCCTAGCCCTCACCTTCAAGATCGCCAAGACGAAAGAATTCAAAACGCTGCAGTCGCAAGTGATCCAAAATTGCGTGGCCATGACCAAACGGCTCGAACAACGAGGGTTGCGCATCCCGTTTGGCGGCACAAATTCTCACTTGACCAATGTGGACTGCAAATCGATCAAAGGTCCGGATGGGACGCCCCTCTCTGGCGACATGGCCGCCCGCATCCTGGACCTCGCCGGGATCGTAGTCAACCGCAACACAATCCCCGGAGACAAATCCGCGCTCAATCCTTCTGGTATCCGGCTGGGCACTCCCTGGATCACGCAGCGCGGCTTCACTGAGACTGATTCCCGAAAACTCGCGGACATCCTCGCCGACGTCCTCTGGGCCTGCACGCCGTACCGAGACCGCTCCGAAACTGGGCTGAGCCAAAGAGCAAAGGTCGACTTCCGAGTTCTCGAGGAGGCCAAGCTCGCTGTTCGCGCCATGGCTGAGTCCGCCGGTATCGACTTCAAACCGCGGCGCCATGGATACCCGCATTTCACCTACATTGACGACAAGCCCAAAAGCAAAGCCGCCTGGGTCGGGCTGGAAGTCAGCGGCGAACGCGCCAGCGACCTGCTGAACATCGCCCTGAGTTGCGACGTCGAGGAATTATCAAAGGGCAATCGTTTGATGCAAATGGCCACTCCGAGGGGCGCGGTCGAAGGCGAAGCGTGTCGGCTTGGAAAACAAAGTTTCTTGCTCAGCATCAAGAGAGAGCAATATGGATTGGCGGCCACATGGCTGCAAGCCTTGTCCGACGGATATGTTTCCTTAGATAAAGGCGATCTTCACAGGAAAGCGCCGGGGCCTGTGATTGTTCAAGAGTCCGCTCGTAAAGTCACAGCACCGAAGGGTAAGGGACAGAGTGATCCCAAGCCCTTATATATTGGCATGGACAAGGAAACACGCGAGGCCCTGCCTGATTTTGCCTGGAAAGAACCCGCCGAGGCGAAGTTAAGGCGAACCGCGCTCTATGAAACGCATCGCAACCTCGGCGCCAAAATGGTGCCGTTCGCAGGCTGGGAGATGCCGGTGTGGTACAGCTCCGTGGTGGAAGAGCATCTTGCCGTCAGGCAGGCGGCGGGACTCTTTGACGTTACGCATATGGGAGTATACGACGCCCGCGGGCCGCATGCGGCCGCATTCCTGGATTCGGTCTGCGGGAATGACATCCGCTCGCTGAAGGTCGGGGAATCCGCATATACACATTTCCTCGATCCCGATGCAAATGTGATCGACGACTTGATTGTGTATCGCGTCGGCGCCGAACGCTATTTGATTGTGGTGAACGCGTCAAATGATGAAAAGAACTGGGCCTGGCTGAACGCGGTGCGTCAAGGAAAAGTTTGCATCGACCGCAAAAGACCCTGGTCGCTTGCCTTTGGTGGCAGCGTCCGGCTCCGTAACCTGCGCGACGCCAATGCAGGAGCCGATATGCGCGTCGATGTGGCGCTCCAGGGCCCAAACTCGCGCAAGATTCTGCTCCAGCTCACAGATTCATCCAAGGATCAAAAACACATTCGCCGGCTGAAACGGTTTGGCGTCACAGAGGTGAATTTGGCGGGCTTAGATGTCATTCTTTCGCGAACTGGTTACACGGGTGAAAGCATGTCGTTTGAGATATTCATAAATCCCGATCAATCCATTGAATTGTGGGATGCTTTGCTGAAAGCGGGCGCTGCGCACGGCATTAGACCATGCGGGCTCGGCGCGCGCGACTCGCTGCGCACGGAAGCCGGCTTGCCGCTCTACGGCAACGAGCTTGCCGGTTCGCTGAATCTGGGTGTTGGCGACTCGGGATTCAGGCAATTCATGAAGACCTATAAGCCATGGTTTATTGGCCGAGACGCGTTCCTGGAGCGCGAGGCAACGCGCACCCGGCAAGTAGTGCGTTTCCGATTCCAAAAAACCGGCGTACGAATGGCGCACCTTGGCGACCCGGTTACCAACAGCGCAGGAGAGCTCATTGGACATGTGACGTCTTGCTCCATCGACAGCGAACGGTTCCTGACAGGGCAAGCCGTGGTGGACAAGAAGTTCCTTAAGGAAGGCACTCCCCTGTTGATTTACCAAGGACTAGGGGAAAAACCGATCCCGGAAGGCGCGCAACCCACCGAAGCAGTCGTCATAAGCAGGATGATGGGTTAGAAACCTGCGAACCTTAGACAGAAAACCAACGTACTTATCGAGAGTGACTGTGAGCGGGCGTTTTTTCTTTGTGATCGTTATCCTGGTTGGGGCCGTTCTGTCTTGTGCAAGACTTACCACTCAACCTGCAACGGGGACCGAGGTGTCTGGCAGCACTCCCACCGAACCTCTTCCCACCCCGGAAAATCCTTCGCCAGGCGCAACCGGAATCGGCGATAGCTATTTCCCAGATCTGGGGAATGGCGGCTATGAGGTCCAGCACTACCATATCGACATCGATGTCGATATGGACCTAAATGAAATCGTCGGCACAACGACTATTATCGCCGTCGCCTTGCAGGATCTTAGCAGTTTCAACCTTGAATTCCTGGGATTGCAAATTGACGGCCTATCGGTAAATGGTGAAGCGGCTGATTATGAAAGAGATGCCATTGAACTGAGGATATTCGCCCCGTCGCCATTCACGCAAGGACAGGAATTCACGGCCGTCATTGAATATCACGGAACCCCGGGCGAGAACATCGATACCAGCAGCCTTCCCGAATACTCAATCGGCTGGGGCTGGTATGGTGACGGGGTTTATGTGGCCGCAGAGCCTGCGGGGAATTCCAGTTGGTATCCAGTGAACGAGCACCCTCTTGACAAAGCCACATACAGCTTTTCGATTACTGTCGAAGATCCTTATATCGTCGCAGCCAATGGATTGCTGCGCGAAACGACCAGCGAAGGTGGCCGAACCACCTATGATTGGTCTTCCGAGTTCCCGATGGCGAGCTATCTAGTCACAATCGCAATCGGCGAGTTCGATATCGAGACCCAAGAAGGGCCGAATGGATTGCCCATACGGAACTATTTCGGTGCGGATGTGCGGGAAACTGTTCGAGATGATTTCGCAGGCACACCCGAGATGATCCAAGTATTCAGCGAGTTGTTCGGCCCCTACCCCTTCGAGGCATACGGGGTTGTGGTCCACGATTTGGACCTGGGCTTTGCCCTTGAAACCCAAACGCTGGCTGTGTTTGGTCGCAGCTTTACGAACGAAGAGGTCGTTTCCCATGAACTCTCTCATATGTGGTTCGGAGATAGTGTGGGGCTTGAAAGCTGGCAAGATATCTGGCTCAACGAGGGCTTCGCCACCTACTCCAGCGCTCTCTGGACCGAACACGCTCACGGCCAGGCGCAGATGGAAGCGGAGCTGCGCAATATGTATGCATCGATGGCGCCGGGCGAAACTGTCTACGAACTATCAAAGTTCGCCCTGGTAAGCGGATTGCGCGAACTAATGCCGGCTGGCGAAACATACACGCGGGAACAGGTAGAAACTGCCGTGACAATTTTGATGACGGACACAGTTCCCGATGACGACCTCAATGCGGCCCTGACGGGGGTGTCGGAAACGCTTTCCACGAATGAGGTCATCGAATTGATTGACTCGTTCGAATTTCCCTTCATGCAACTGCCCTCGTCCAGGCTTTCAGCATTCTTCGCCGAATCGGGATTGAACCTGCTTTCCCTGGAATTCCAAGCCAGCCTGCCGCCTCCCGGCGATCCGGGCCCGAATGCGTTATTCAGTTCCTCGGTGTACCAACGCGGAACCCTGACCCTGCACGCGCTCCGCATGAAGGTCGGAGATGAGGACTTCTTCGAAATTTTGCAGACCTATTACGCTGCTTTCGCCCATAGCAATGCAGACACCCAAGATTTCATCGCTGTAGCTGAAGAAGTCAGTGGACAAGACTTGGGTGATTTCTTTGACGCCTGGCTGTATCAGGATGAGATCCCCGATATACCCGAAATGGGCTTGTTCCGAACGGATTTTTTACCTTAGTTTTCCATCTCTGGGAAGATGACGTCCTCTTTCCCGGATAATTTCCCCTCGATCTTCTCGATGACGATATCCAAATGTTGCGGACGGTGGACGAAATCCAGGTCACCGGAATGAATTGTGAGAACGGGGCAAAGATCGAAATCCGCCAACCAATCATCGTAATACCCCTCAAGCAGCTTCAAATAGTCGGCAGGGATACCCATTTCAATATCTCTGCCGCGTACACGGATGCGCTCAAGAAGAGCATCTACAGGAGCGCGTAAGAATATCAGTAAATCGGGCCACGGCAGATTTTCAACCACTAGGCGATAGACCTTCTCGTAGGTGAGCAGGTCCTCGCCGCTCATATTCCCAAGTTTGTTCAACGCGCGAGCGAAGATGTGGAAGTCCTCATAGATACTGCGATCTAAAATGAAAGATTGTGGATCGCGGTAAGCGGCAATATGCTGCTCGGTGCGCTGACCAAGCAGGAAGATCTGCAAATGGAATGCCCACTTGGACATGTCCCCATAAAACTTGCCAAGATATGGGTTTTCTTCAATCGTTTCGAAGCCCGTGCGCCAGGCGAGCCTTTGGCCCAGTTTTTGAGCCAGCGAAGTCTTTCCTGCGCCGATGTTGCCGGCAACCAAAACTAATCGTTTCGCAGCCATCAACCTGCCTCGAATGGCCTTTCCGGAGGTTGTTTAGAGGGTTTGCCTGGTCGCCGCACGGCGCCCAGTATAAATCAGGCTATAGATCCCTAGTCCGAATCGCTCTGCTATAGGCCAATCCGCCGCCGATTGATCGGTATGCCCAGCTCAGGGTTGTTTTGCGCAAGAGAACGCGCCCAAAAGATGGAGCCAATTCCCAACACCGAGAGAGCCAGTCCTTGCAGGAGCAATGGCCGGCTGGCGAAATCCAGCGCGGCCCCCACCAGGGCCACGCCTGCGCTTTCGGCTATACCTAGATTACCGCCCAATGCATTCCCAAATGCATCATCAACAAAGCCCAGTGTGAAGAATCTGAAAGCGAGTCCCAGGAGGAATGTTCCAGCCCCTGCAATCAGGAGCGGCCATCCGCTCCACAATAAGATTTGCTGAAACGTGCGTGCTGCCAACGCGACCGCAGCGATTCCAATGCTTGCCACGGCTAGCCACCCCCAACCCAGGATGAGCCTGGCGCGCACGAGGTTTTCGCGTAAGTCGACGAGTTCCTTGGGCGGCGGAACATCCTGCTCACTCAAATCCAGATTGATCCTATCTGGTGTTAGCTCCAGTGAGCTGGCTAAAAAGAATCCTGCGCTGTCGACCAGCGAAGAATACAGAGGCTCAGGGGGTCGGCAAACCGGGACGATCCCTGCAAGACTCTCGCCTGACTGCAGCCCTTCCAATGACATGGCGATGGCTGCATCGAGCGTGCACTCGGGCAGTGAATCCAGCACAATAACCATCACATTTCCGGCCTTATCGCTGAGATTCTGCTTCCACGGCGCCAAATTTATCTGAAGCGGAGGAAAGTCTTCGTGGCCATCCAGCCAAAGCGAATAGGCTGTAATCACCTCGCCCATGCTGGCATCAACGAGCTTGTTTGGGGCAGCCAAATCTGTAATTTCCTGCCAATCCTCTATGGTTAGATGGCCTAAGGTACGCTCCAAAAGCAAGTTGCCGGAGTCGAGCGAGGCATTTTCGGGATTACCCAGCACAGGCTCGCCTGAAATCATCTGCTGGGTGGCGCGCATTGCAAGCGTAGCCACGAGCTCGGAACGAAGCAGATAATCTCGCACCAGAGATTTCGTTGTCTCAGGATTAAAGGCTAATTCACCCACATCATGCAGGAGCAGGCTGAAAGGCAGCAACACGACGAAGAAGGCCAGCATGATCACAGCAAGGCCTCGCAATAAGTTGTTTAACAAGTCATTTCCTCGAATTTAGCGGGTGATTGTATCTTCGCGGGCGGCGATGAACAAGCCGACCAAGATTAGCGTAGCGCCTATATAGAAAAGCCAGCTTAGTTTTTCATTAAGAAACAAAGCGCCGAGTCCCGCACCCACTAAAGGCTGGGCGAAGAATGTCAGCGAAGCTGTACCCGCTTCCAATAGAGCGAATGCTTTATTCCATAAGTATGCTGCACCTGCCGTTGAGATGATCCCAAGATAAATAATTCCTGCAAAAAATCCGACTGAAACCTCTCCAATTTGGTGAACCCGCAACTCCCAGCCTGCCGCAGGCACCGCGACCAGCAATCCACCGAAAAACGCGGTGAGCGTGAACGATAAAGTATTCGTCCGCGTGGAGTTCAGACGGACCAAGACCGAGTACAGCGCCCAGGTAACCGCGGCGCCTACTAGCAACAAATTCCCCAATAATAATGATCCATCTAGTTGGGATTTTGCGGGGTCGACAATTGCGAGCACACCCAAGGTTGATAGAGATAGCGCTATGACTCTTACTACTGTTAGCCTTTCTCGAAGAAGAAACCTGGCGAATACAAACACCAAGGCTGGCGTAGCCGCGGTGATGGCGGCGCCGTTAGCGGCGGTAGAAATCTGTGTGCCGGCAAACTGAAATCCCAGGGAGACACCCTATCCAAGCATACCAACGAGGAGAATATTGAAAAGTTGTTTCCGGCTTAGCCTGTGCAAGATCCTTCCAATCATTGAGGCAATCCCCAGTGCGGCAACTCCAAGCACCAGGCGCAAGGTCAAGAGTGCGAAGGGAGGAACTATCTCCAAAACGACCTTACTGACGACATACATGCCACCCCATATCGCCGACGCGGTCAATCCTGCAAGAATTCCTTTTTGACGGTTATTCATTAGCTCATATCACACAAAGAGCCTCCATCTGGAGGCTCTTTTAGCAAGCTGTTTCTGCACTAAAACATCATCGCGTTCGCTTTTTCGATCATCGTTTTGGGCGGGCGGAGTTCGCTCTCGGCCATGCGGTTCAGCGGGCGATCCACAGGGAGCTGGTATATGTCGCGCAGCGATGGCCGCGAGGTGTCTACGTAAATCAGGCCCGTAAGCAGAACCGACTCGCGCTGTGATTCTTCAATCAAGCGCAGCGCGGCCGCGCGGTTCGTGGGATCGTAATC
>JBOGUK010000207.1:0-16389 GCA_050695915.1 Anaerolineales bacterium | reverse complement strand
GGGAGTGGGATACCGGCTGGACGTTTAAGGTAGCAGGCTATCTATTGAAGGGGATTCAACTGCATTTATGATTGCTGATTGCTGATCCCTCGTCGCCGCCAAAGGCGGCTCGCTCGGGACAGGGTTTCCGATTTTTGATCTTATTTACCTCCGTGTTTAAGTATTGGTTCCCACGGCTCCGTGAGAACCGGGGGATTCCGCGAGGGATCCTTTGGATGTCAGCGAGGAACGCGTCACTTTTCGCCACAATTCCGTATGCGGAAAACCTGTAGCAGTAGGGGAGGGTCTAAGACCCTCCCCTACATTGCCGTTGGGGCTGGTGGATCGAAATGCTCCGCCGCAGGCGGAGCGGACAGGTTTTTGATCCCTCGTCAGCCCTTATAGGCTTCCTCGGGACGGCGCCTGTCCCTACCTTAGGCCGCGTAGGCTTCGAGGGTGAGGCATTTGGCCCCGCCGCCCGATTTGGCGAATTCGCCCAAATCAAGCGGGATCACGGTGAAGCCGCCGGACTCCAGCGCCTTGTGGAACTTGGGGGCTTCCGCGGTGCTGACGATCACGTTCTTATCGAGAGCCATAGAATTGCAGGCGAGCTTGAGCCCTTCGTCCTGATCGATCTCAATCAGCTTCACGTCCAGTTGGTGAACGCGCTCAAGGCTTTCTTCGTCCATCCCGCTGGGGACGATGGCGAGTGTGTCACTGTTCAGCGGGGCGACAACCGTGTCTACGTGGAAGTGCGGCGGGAGGACGCGAATGGGGACAACGCGAACGCCCAGCGTCTCGCCGATGAAATCGAGCGCCTCGCGATCGCTGCGCACTCCGAAACCGGCCAGAATAAGATCGTTCCAGGCAATGGCTTCGCCATTGCCCTCGAAGAACAGGTTGCCGGGTAACGAGTGGATGGTGAAACCACGCTGTGCGAACAGCTTCACCATCGGTTCCACCTCACCGGAGCGTTCCGGGTAACGGAAGCGTCCTGCGATGGCGTGTTTGCCGTAAAGGAAGATGGAGTCGCCTGTGAATACAGCATCGGGCCAGCCATCGGCTGGCTCGAATACCTCTACCATCGCACCGAGCTTTTCGTACTCGGCTCGCAGCGCATTCCACTGCTTTTCAGCCTTGGCCTTATCCACCTGGTTCTTTGGATCCATCCAGGGGTTGATGGAATATTCGATGCGGTAATTGGTTGGTTTGGTAAGGAAAAAGCGTCTTTTTCCGGCTTGGGGCATCAAGGATCTCCTGTCAGTGGGCCGAGCGCCAAGTTTACATTACTTGGGGCGCCTGGATGCCAAGCAGGCCCAGGCTGTTCGCCAGGGTTTGCTTGGCAGCAGCCACCAAACCCAGCCTAAAGTCTCGGATGTGAGGCTCGGCCTGGAGTACGGGGCATTGGCCATAGAAATTATTGAAGGCAGTGGCGGTATCGAAGGCGAGGTTGGTGATATGAAGGGTTTTGTATTCGGCAGCCGCCCGCTGGACGGCATCCGGGAGCTGGGAAACCAGGTTGATCAGCTCGATCTCGCTCGGCTCCAAAGTGTGCGAGGGGGGGATACCCTCGGGCAGTGCGCCGCCATGGCGGCGCAGGATGCTGTTGGCGCGCACGTGCGCGTATTGGATATAAGGCGCCGCCTGACCGTTGAAATCCAGCGCGGTTTCCCAATCGAAAGTGGCGATCTTAGTATTCTCCCGCGCCACCATCGGATATTTGATCGCCGCCATTCCCACCTGTTTGGCCACGGTTTGCTTTGTTTCCTCGTCGAGCTGCGGGTTTTTCTCCGCCACGATGGCGGCGCTGCGCGTGGTGGCTTCGCGGATCAGCTCCTCCAGCAAGACAACAACGCCTTCTCGGGAAGAGATAACGACGTTGCCCGGGAGGTTTACCACCTCATAGGGCAGGTGCAAAACTTTCTTCATGAGATCGCCATATCCGGCGAGTTCCAGGGTTTTGAAAACTTGCTGGAAATGCAAAGACTGACGCACATCCACAACATAAATGGATTTATCGAGTTCGTATTCTTTGAACTTGGTGAGCGCGAGCGCCATATCCCAGGCGCCATAAAGGGAGGTGCCATCCGAGCGGAGTAGCACGAGCACTCGGTATTTTTCTTCTTTCAACCCGAGCAGCTCGTCCAGTTTGACGATCACGGGGCCGGCGTTGGCGCGTTCGTCAATGGCAATGCCTTTTTCAACCAGTTGGGCGACGAATTCCTTGGCTGGTTTTTCCATCTCGCTTTCGTAGTAAATGCGGTCGAAGTGAATACCCATAATGTCGTAGATCTCGTTGAAGCCGTCGAGGGACCACTGGCGCGTTTTCCAGTAGAGCTCGTTGATTTCGTCATCTTCGGCATCCCAGCGAGCGAACAGCGCACGGATTTCGTCTTCTCCGTTAGGCGCTGCTTCCAATTGTTTGCTGGCCTCGGCGTACAGGTCGCCCATCCAGCGCGTGGTGTCTTGCTTCGGGGGTTGTTCATTTTTGTGGCGCTTGGTGTAATTCCACAGCCACTTGAAGACGTCCTTTCCGAAATCGCCGATGTAATTGGCGCGCACAATCTCGTAGCCCGCCGCCTCCAGGATGCTGGCGAGTGCTGCACCGAGGATCATGTTGCGCAGGTGCCCTACGTGGAACGCCTTGTGAGTGTTCGGTTGGGAGAACTCCACCATTAGCCGTTCGCCTTTCGGTTCACCCCAGCCGTATTTTTCGCGCTGGTCCAAAACGGACGTAACCACGCGAGCGGCGAAATCGGGGGCAGCGAAATACAGGTTCAGGTAACCCTTGACGGCTTCGACGCGGGAAAAGCCTGCGGGCGTGCCAAGCTCTTTAGCCAGGGCGGTGGCCAAATCAGCCGCGCGCTGAGGTACGTTGATTTTCTTGCCGGATGCACGAGCTTCTTCGGCGGCGATTTGGAACATGGAAGTCGCCAGGCCCCATTCGCCCGAGAATGGGATGTTTGCCCACGAAATGGAAGACGCTTCGGGCAGCCCTTGAGATTTGCAGAAGGAGCGGATGCGCTTTTCTAGTGAGCGCTTTTCTTTATCAAACATCGCTTTGTTCCGGGCGGGCCTTACATTATAAGATGGCAAAAAAGAAACGGGAGCCTGGCTCCCGTTTCGTGTTTACGATGCGCGCAAAAGGCTAGCTTTTGGCGCCGCGTTCCAGGGCAGCCAGCTTGCTCATCACGGCGCCCTTACGACGGGCGGCGTTGTTCTTGTGGATGACGCCTTTGGATGCGGCTTTGTCCAGGGCTGCAGCGGCAGCCTTGGCGGCTGCACGGGCTTTCTCGAGGTCCCCGCTCTGGATTGCGTCATTGGCTTTCTTGATGGTGCCGCGCGCGGTGCCGCGATAGAGCTTATTGTGCTCGCGCTCTTTGGCGTTCTGCCGGTTGCGCTTGATGGCTGATTTGATGTTTGCCAAAAATTCCTCCGAAAAAGATGAATGCGAGTCGAGATTTTACTGGATGGTGGGGGGATTGTCTAGCAAACGAGATAAAGAGAAAGGAGAAAGGAGAAAAAAAATGGGATTGGAGACTAGAGACCAGAGATTAAGGATCAGTTGTCAGTTGACGGTTGTCCGTTCGGAGTAGAGTAGGCCCGTATGGAGCTGGAAGCTGTAACTTGTAACCTGAGGACGGTTGAAAGGTTACAGGTCACAACTTGGTGCTAGCGGGAGCAAGGGACGATGGAAGTAAAATGGCGGGCTAAGGCGATTGGCGCCCCAACCCATCTTCGCGCAAGGAAGTGAATATGTCTAAAGATCATGCAGATGCCAAGGACTTATCTAGTGCTGTCCAGGCGATCCTTCCCGCTTTGGATGAGTTCAACAAATACAACGGCGTGGACGAAACTGGGCGCAACCACACCGAGTGGAAGAAAGCCCTCGACAAGTCTCTGCCCGAGACCGGTGAGGGGCTGGACGCAGTGGTGAAAGATCTGCAGGAAGTTTTCATCCCGAATGGATTGCGCAACGGCATGCCGGGATTCAGCGGCTGGGTTACCACTGCCCCCACCACTTCAGGAGTGATCGCCAACCTTGCGGGAACAGTGGCGGGATCGCAGCGCTGGTGGGTGCAACCGTTCAATTTCATCGAATCTGTGGCTTTGCGCTGGCTTGCGGAACTACTTGGGTTGCCCTCCACATGGCAGGGGACATTCAATAGCGGTGGGTCGATCGCCAACCTGATCGGGCTTGGCGTCGCGCGCCAACTCGCATTTGAGCAAGCTGGGGTGGACCCCGCTCGCGATGGGATTCCCTCCGGAATTCGGTGGCGCATTTACGCCAGCGAGCAGGTGCACCACGTCGTCAACCGCGCGGCTGCAGTGTTGGGGTTAGGACGCAAATCGGTGGTCCCCATCGGCGTTGACCGAGATTACCGGATCGATTTGAAAGAATTGCAAACTGCGCTTGCATCCGACCAACGGGAGAATATTCGACCGATTGCAATCGTGGCCACTGCAGGCACAGTTAACACGGGTGCGATCGACCCAATTGCGCAGATGGCGGATCTTGCCGAAGAATATAGAACCTGGCTGCATGTGGATGGCGCTTATGGCGGATTTGGACTTCTGGACGAACGGGTTTCACCGCTTTACGATGGATTAAACCGGGCGCACTCGTTCGCCGTCGATCCGCATAAATGGCTGGCGGCTCCGGTTGGCTGCGGCGCCACCTTTGTGCATGACCGCGCGTTAATGGGGCGGGCGTTCACATTGGAACCCGCCGAATACCTGGAGGGTGCTGCTTCGGAGGGCGAGATCAACTCTACTTTTGACAGTTTCGGAGACCTGTTTCACGATTTCAATCTCGAGCAATCCGCGCCTTCGCGCGGCGTACAAGTTTGGGCGATCTTGAAAGAGATTGGTGCGGCCGGGATGCGGGCCCGCGTTGTCCGACACAATAACTTTGCGCGCCGCGTGGAACAGTTAGCCAGGGATGACGAACATCTTGAAGTCTTATCTTCGGCAGTGCTCTCTATCTGTTGCTTCAGATATGTGGTTCAGGGAAAAACGGAAGATCAACTCAATGCGCTCAATTCGGAAATCGCCAAGCAGTTGCGATCTGAAGGAAAGTATGTACCTTCAACAACCGTTTTAGGTGGAAAGTTTGCCACCCGCCCATGCTATATCAATCCGCGAACAACCGAGGCCGACGTGGATGGAATGGTTGAACGCGTTCGGCAAATAGGAGATGACCTGTCCAGAATTTAGGGTTACGGGACAAGATCGCCTATGTGCGTAGCCGGGAAAATTGCCGTGCCGCTCAAAGAGCCGATCTCCATGAAATAGAAATATGTTCCTTCAAAATAAACTAGATTGGTGTCCCATGTCGATCCGGGTATCGGGAAATCCTCATTGGTGATGATTGGGTTGTCGGAATACTGCTCCCAATCGACGCCGTCCGTGCTAAAGGCCAAACCACGGTTATTCAGGATACTGCCGGTGTAAATCATTACCCACCCGTCGTTCGTAAGAACAGCTCCGCGGCCTATCTGCTTTGCTCAAATCCCAACTGCCGGAGCCAATGATCACTGGGTCGCTTTCGGCGAACGGAGGTTCGCTAGTGCCCGGATCGTTGTATTTGGTCCAGATAATTCCATCGGGTGAAGTTGCCGACCAATTGCCTGGCCCCCAGAACTGTCTGAACCCGAATAAAACATTACATACTCCATCATCAGTTGCGATGACGTTTGGCCAACTGACTGCTCTGGCATCCCATTCGCCCTCCGCCCCGGGCGTTAGCACTGGTGTCTCGTCGAAGCTCCAAGGCCCCTCGGGAGAGGGGGCAATGGCCCTCCCGATACCGGCCGCGTTCGAACCAACGATGTGGAAATAAAGCACCCAAGTCCCATCAGGCATCACGAGAGCGCTCGACACATCGGCTCCTTGACCCGGTTTGACAAAGGGAATGTTATCGCTCGTAAATATTGGCTCATCCTGCGCGCGTTCCCAGGTATAACCGTCTGGCGAAATGTAGAAGCCAATGGAAACAGTTCCGGGCCAATCGTGGAACGCGTTGACGAACATGTGAAATAATTCTTCGTGCCGGACGATGCCCCCGGGATTCATATATTTCCCCGTCCAATGGTCCGGTTCACCATTTGGGATGATGGCTGTGGCGCCCTGAAACTCGAATTCTGGAATGGGTCCTTCAGTCGAACCCTCATCTTCTTTGCTGCTGGAATCAGCATGTGTTGGGGTTGGCGCACTGGGAGTAGCTGAACTCGCGCAGGCAGCTAACAGGGCACTCATGATCATAAGATTCAAGGATTTTGCAGGAAGATGCACCAGGGCCACCTAGAGATCGAGGGCTTGAATCGGACCTTTTGTATTACCAGATACCTGTAGGCAAATCATTCGGTTCAAGATCAATTTTCCGAGACAATCAGTTGAGGAACGGCTTGATACAATCCCGAGGTGGTCAACAAGAAATCAGGATTCGTTGCCGTGGTGGGACGGCCCAATGTGGGGAAATCCACATTGATCAACGCGCTGCTCGGGCAAAAGGTGGCGGCGGTATCGGCGAAGCCGCAGACGACGCGGAGGAATCAACTGGGAATCCTCACGCTGCCAGAAGCGCAGCTGGTGTTCACAGATACTCCGGGGCTGCACGAACCGCGCAATAAACTGGGAAAATGGATGAACGAAGAGGCACTGTCCGCTTTGGAGGACAGTGATCTCATCCTGTTCATAGCGGATGCCTCAGTAGCCGCTACGGCCGAAGACGAGATGCTGGCGGAAGCGGTATCGGCTCGCAAAAGCAAACAACCCGTTCTGCTGGTCCTCAACAAGGTCGACAGGGTTTCAGGGTCCGTGATCGAGAACAGGCGCGCTGAATACGGCTCGCTGGCGAAAGCCGCCAAGGTACGTGAAATCTCGGCGCTGAAAGGAGCAGGTGTACGGGAGCTGCTTGAGGAACTGTTGGCGCTGACGCCGGAAGGAGACTTCTACTATCCTGAGGAGCAGGTCACAGACCTCTTTGAGCGCCAGATCGCAGCGGACCTGATCCGCGAGGCGGCGCTGGAAAACCTGCGGGACGAGGTGCCGCACGGCATCGCCGTGCGTATTGACCAGTTCACCGAGCGCGGCGACAGCGGCGCGCTCATTGAGGCAACGATTTTTGTGGAGCGCGAGTCGCACAAGGGCATCGCGATAGGGGAGGCGGGAAAAATGATCAAGGCTATTGGCCAGGCGGCGCGCCAAGAGATCGAAGCAATGAGCGGGCGCAAAGTGTTTCTTGAACTAAGGGTAAAGGTTGATAAGAACTGGCGAGACAACGAAAAGGCGCTTAAAAGATTTGGGTATTCGCGAGCCAAGGAATGAGCTACAGCAGGTGAATCTCCGCCATATCCTCCAAGACGCCAACGACTGCCGAATTATCCAAATCTGCCATCCCCAATTCCATCATTCTGTTGAACAGGTTTGTGTTCACTGCGGTAGCCGGCAGCGGCATGTCCAATTCCTTGGCGGTTTCCACCACGATGCCCAGGTCCTTCACCTGCATATAAGCTTTGAAGCCAGGCTGCCGGTTTCCTGCAAACAGGCGGTCGGGCTTATTGTCCAACGTCCAGCATTGGGCCGCGCCGCCGCGGATGGCTTGCACCACATTGCGCGGATCGACGCCGGCTTTGCGGGCCAAGATGAGCAGTTCGGCCATGGCAGTCATTTGCGCGGCGACCATGATTTGATTGCAGCATTTGGCGACCTGGCCCGCGCCTGATTCTCCAACATGTGTGATGGTTTTGCCGATAGCCTCGAGCGCAGGGCGGACGCGCTCTAAGATTTCAGCGTCACCGCCGACCATGATGGTGAGCGTCGCCTGTTCAGCCCCAATCTGGCCGCCGCTGACCGGCGCGTCGAGGAAGTCGATGCCTTTCGATTTCAATGCGCTAGAGAGTTGACGGGCCGCGCTCGGCTTGATGGTGGAATGATCGACGACGATGAGGCCGGGTTTCGCGCCTTGGATGACGCCCTTCTCACCCAACAATGTCTTTTCGACATCAGGCGAATCGGGCAAGCAAGTCATCAGGATATCGACCTGGTTGGAGACCGAAGCCGGGGAAGCGGCGACGATCGCTCCGAGTTGGGATAGTTCTGATTCGGCTGCTTTGCTGCGATTGTGGACGACGAGCGGGAAAGCGGCCTTCAAAAGATTCTTAGCCATGGGTTTGCCCATGAGGCCGAGGCCGATGAAGCCGAGGATGGGTTTGTTAGGCATTGACGCTCCTCTCAATAAGGGGGTAGTGATTCGGAATAGTAACAGCCTTTTATTGGGTAACCGTGATCAGAGAAGGCCATAAAGTGAGTTAGGCCTCGCGGATTCCTCCCATTTCCCCCTCGCTCCGCTCGGGGTCAGGGCAGGCTGTTGGCCGCGATGCTTAAAAGGCATCGCTAAACGCCCTCGCTCGGAATGACAGCAAAACAAAACACAAAAACGAGCCGATTAGGCTCGTTTTTTGATTCGCGGTCCCAGGTTGATCTATAAGCCGCATTTTGTCCGGCACAGTGTTCAAGTTTACGCCTTAGCAGGTTTCATCCTTGCGCACCATTGCCTGTGCAATCATCTATCTGGGCCGCCAGTCTCCTGGCGGCTCGTGCAGCCAACCCGGGACTCGAACGCAGCGAGCAGCAGCTCGTCCCTGCTTGGCCTTGCTCCTGGCGGGGGTTGCCTGGCCGCGGACATTGCTGCCGCGCCGGTGAGCTCTTGCCTCACCATTTCAACCTTACATACGCCTAGATGATCCGCAGCTTGCTGCGGATCATCCTAGCATTTGCGGTGTACTTTCTGTGGCCCGATCCGGCAGGTTTCCCCGCCCCGGGAGTTTCCCCGGCGCCATGCTCTGTGGAGTGCGGACTTTCCTCTAATTCACCAAGCAGGGGCTGAGCCCCTGCTTTTTTGAATAGCGATTGCCCGACCAACCTGGGACAATATGATACAATGCTGCCCTCCAGGCGTCAATCAGCGGGGTTAAAAGAAAAAGTTCTGCTTGACACTAATAGACCAAGTGCTCTATAATAACGCGTCGCGTACCCGCCGCCTGCAAAAACCCAAAAGCGGCGTTTTGCGTTTTTTATCTGTTAAACACTTTTTAGGAGGCGCTGAATGGCGCAGGTTCTTCCCACAAAATCATATTCGCGTTTGTCCACCAAGTTGAAGCTTCCCGATCTTATAGAGGTACAACTCACCTCATTCAAGAGACTAAAAGACGAAGGCCTTTCGGACTTATTTCACGAGATTTCCCCGATCGAATCCTATAACAAGGGGATGAAACTGTATTTCCCCGGACGCAGCCCGGAAGCGAGGCAGTGGAAACTTAAATACTGGTTCGAAAAACCCAAGTACACAATTGAAGATTGCATCGAACGCGACCTGACGTACGCCAGCCCCCTGTACGTCTCCGTGCTGCTTGCCGGCCCAGACGTTCCTGAGCCAATCAAGCAGGATATTTTCCTGGGTGACTTCCCCGAGATGACGGAGAAGGGCACCTTCATTGTTAACGGCACTGAACGCGTGGTGGTTTCACAGTTGATCCGCTCGCCCGGCGTGTATTTCGAAGCGCCTCTGGACCGCGCCACGAACCGCCCACTGGCAACAGCGAAGCTGATCCCCGACCGCGGCGCGTGGATGGAATTCGAAACGCGCAAGACGGATTATCTGACGCTCAAATTCAACCGAAAGCGCACAGTGCCGATTACAATCTTGCTGCGCGCACTTTCCGCAGTAGATGACGGCCTGAAGAATTCGCCATTGAAGCACGGCACCAACGAAGAGATCCTTGCGCTGTTCGAAGACATCGACACCAACCCCGACCGCAAATTCGTTCAGGCGACTCTGGATCAGGAACCCGAATGGGATACGAATAAGGGAAAGATCACCGTTGCGCAAGCGGCGCTGATCGAGTTCTTCAAGCGCATGCGCCCGGGCGATCCTGCCACACTGGACAACGCCACCGAGTTCCTCGAAACGCAGCTATTCGACCAGCGCCATTACGATCTCGAGCGGGTAGGGCGCTATAAGCTAAATCAAAAATTGGGATTAAAGGATCGCGTGCCCCTGGAGCACCGCACGGTGACCAAATGGGACATTATCAATCTGGCGCGCCGCATGATCCTGATCAACAACCAGATCGAGAAGGCCGATGACATCGACCATCTCGGTAATCGCCGCCTGAAAACAGTCGGCGAATTGATCCAAAACAAACTGCGTGTGGGGATGCGCCGCATGGAGCGGGTGATCAAGGAACGCATGTCGATCCGCGACCAGGAGCAACTTTCTCCCATTACGCTAATCAACATTCGCCCGGTGGTCGCCGCGCTGCGCGAGTTCTATGGCTCCAGCCAACTCTCGCAATTCATGGACCAGACCAACCCGCTCTCCGAGCTGCGTCACAAGCGCCGCGTATCGGCGTTGGGCCCGGGCGGCCTGCGCCGCGAACGCGCCGGCTTCGATGTGCGCGACGTCCATCATTCGCACTACGGGCGTATCTGCCCGATCGAAACACCGGAAGGCCCGAACATCGGCCTCATTGGCAACCTGGCTTCCTTTGCGCGTGTAAATGATTATGGTTTCGTAGAGACCCCTTATCGCAAAGTGGTCAACAAGGTATCGCCGACGGACAAGCGACTTTTGGGCCGCAAGATCCGTGAAGATGTGGTGGATGCACGCGGCAGGGTGATCGCCAAAGCCGAGCAGCGCGTTGACGAACGGCTGCAGCGTGAAATCCAAAATGCTGACGTGAGCGAAGTACTCATCACTCCTTACGTGACTGATGAGACGGTCTTCCTCTCGGCAGACGATGAAGACCGCTTTTACATCGCTCAGGCGAATGCCCCGCTCAACGAATCCAACGAATTCGTGCGCCAGCGCACTTCTTCGCGCTATCACTCCGGCTTCCTGTTTGCCAGCCCGGAAGAAATTGATTACATGGACGTGGCGCCGCATCAAGTGGTGGGCATCAGCGCCGCGTTGATCCCGTTCCTCGAGCACGACGACGCCAACCGTGCCCTGATGGGCTCGAACATGATGTCCCAGGCCGTGCCGCTGCTGGTGCCGGAGATCCCGCTCGTTTCCACAGGAATGGAAAGCCATGCCGCCCGCGACTCCGGCCAGGTGATCCAGGCGGAAGAAGATGGCGAAGTCGTTTCGGTGAGCGGCGACACGGTCGTCATCAAGGTGGCCGGCAGCCGTAAAGAGCACACCTACAACCTGCGCAAGTACCAGCGTTCGAACCAGAGCACGTGCATCGATCAGCGCCCGGCAGTTGTTAAGGGTCAGAGGGTTAAGGCCGGCGACGTGATCGCCGACTCGTCTTCCACAGTTGATGGACAGCTGGCGCTGGGGCAGAATGCAGTCGTGGCCTTTATCTCCTGGGAAGGCGGCAACTTCGAAGACGCCATCCTGATCTCTGAGCGCCTGGTGCAGGATGATCGCTTCACCTCGATCCATATCGAAAAGTATGAGGTCGAGGCGCGCGACACGAAGCTGGGCCCCGAGGAGATCACCCGCGACATTCCCAATGTAGGCGAAGAAGCGGTCAAGGATATCGATGAATTCGGCATCATCCGCATCGGCGCCGAAGTTGGCCCAAACGACATTTTGGTTGGCAAGATTACACCAAAAGGCGAAAAAGAACTGACGCCTGAAGAACGCCTGCTGCGCGCTATCTTCGGCGAGAAATCCCGCGATGTGAAAGACACTTCGCTGCGCATGCCGCACGGCGAACGCGGCAAAGTGGTTGATGTGCAGCTCTTTTCTCGTGAAGACAATATCGAACTGGCGGCGGGCGTGGAGAAGATGGTGCGCGTTTCTGTAGCGCAGCGCCGCAAGATCACCGCCGGCGACAAGATGTCGGGGCGTCACGGCAACAAGGGTGTGGTATCTAAAGTTGTTCCCGTTGAGGATATGCCGTTCCTCGAGGACGGCTCTCCGGTGGACATCATCCTGAATCCACTGGGCGTCCCCGGCCGCATGAATATCGGCCAAATCCTGGAAACCCATCTGGGTTGGGCGGCCAAGCGGCTCGGCTTCCGCGCATTAGTGCCGGTATTTGACGGCGCCAACGAAGAGGAGATTGAAGCCGAATTGGCGCGTGCCTGGATGGTCGACCAGGCCTGGAAGGAAACCGGGGAAAAGGCCTGGAAGTGGCTGGCACAGCAAAATGGTAAGTACGACGCCGAATCGCTCGAAGATGAAAACGAAGTGCGCAACCTCTATCTTGAGGTGTGGCTCGGCTCAATGAAACAGTACACAGTATCCAAGCTGGTACATGATCAGAACTATGCGCGCAAAGCAGTGGTAATTGAATGGCTGAAAGACGAAGGTTACAACGCGGATGAGATTCTGGCGTTCGAGGCTGCGGATACATCCCCACAGGCTCGCAAAGAGCGCGGGCAGAAGGCCATCACGGCTTGCACGCGGATCTGGCTCGATCGAATTGGCGAAAGCGCCGGTAAGACGACCGATGAGGAAAAGCTGCGCGATCTGGCAAATGAAGTTTCTCTGAAGCACGGCAAGCCCATTCCGTACCTGGGCAAGCAAACCCTGCGCGATGGCAAATCTGGCCAGCCATACGACCAGCCGGTGACCGTGGGCGTGATGAACATGTTGAAGCTGCACCACCTCGTCGAAGACAAGGTGCACGCTCGTTCAACTGGTCCATACAGCCTTGTTACCCAGCAACCGCTGGGGGGTAAGGCTCAATTCGGCGGACAGCGCTTCGGCGAAATGGAGGTGTGGGCGCTGGAAGCCTACGGCGCTTCGTACACCCTGCAAGAAATGCTAACCGTGAAATCCGACGATGTCGTAGGACGCGTGAAGACCTACGAATCGATTGTTAAGGGCGAACCCATTGAAGAACCGGGCATCCCGGCCTCGTTCCGAGTATTGGTGAAGGAGCTGCAGAGCCTCGGGTTATCCGTGGAAGCGGATACAGAAGATGGCGTCGTGAAATTCGGCAAGGAAGAGCAGCGGGCGCGCCCGCCGCGGTTGGGCACCGGGTTGCTTGGATTAGGGGAGGACTTGAATTCCAATCCTTGACGCAACTAAGGCATCCTGCTAAAATTTAGGTTCGCGAATGGTGTAATTTAGATACCCCAGGGCGCAGGCCCAATTTCATAGTGGAGCCAAAGTTCGAGGCCATCATGCACGCGATGGCCTCGAATTATGAAGAAACAGAAAATGAATGGAGTGGAGTAGTGCCGACGATCAATCAACTGGTACGCAAGGGGCGAACGGCCAAGCGCAGTAAGACCAAAGCGCCTGCGCTTCAATATGTGTTCAATACCTACAAGCAGCGCCGCATCCAGCTGCCCAAAGGTTCGCCGCAGAAGCGCGGAGTGTGCACCGTGGTGCGCACGATGACGCCCAAGAAACCGAATTCTGCGTTGCGCAAGATCGCCCGCGTTCGCCTGAGCAACGGCATGGAAGTGACCGCTTATATCCCCGGTGAAGGGCATACGCTTCAGGAGCACTCCGTAGTGCTCGTGCGCGGTGGCCGCGTGAAGGATCTGCCCGGCGTGCGCTACCACATTGTGCGCGGTACGCTGGATACCACCGGAGTGAACGATCGCAAGCAGGGGCGCTCGAAATACGGCAGCAAACGGCCGAAACAGCAAGCCGTTTAATATCGTTTTTATTTCTTACCCTCCCCCGATTTCACGACGATTTTTGGAGTTCAGATGTCTCGAAGAAAACGACCCGACAAACGAGTGATCATCGCTGACGTGCGTTACAAGAGCACGCAGGTGCAGTCCTTCATTAATCGGGTAATGGAACGCGGCAAGAAGAGCACAGCCACGCGTGTTGTTTATGACGCCTTCGATCTGATTGAGAAGAACAAGAAGCAGCCGCCGATGGATGTCTTCACGGCCGCGGTAAAGAATGTTGGCCCCACCATGGAAGTGCGACCGCGCCGCGTGGGCGGCGCCACCTACCAGGTGCCGATGGAAGTTGCAGGGCCGCGTCAATTTGCGCTGGCTTCACGCTGGATCATCGCCGCGGCGCGAGATCGCGGCGGCAAATCCTTCGCGGAAAAATTAGCCGGTGAGCTCAGCGATGCCGCAGCGGGGCAGGGCGCGGCGGTTCGCAAGAAGGAAGAAACGCACAAGATGGCAGAGGCGAATCGCGCCTTCTCACATTATCGAATTTAGTGCCGCGAGCGGCTCGGAGTAAACAGTAACGCATGGCATCAAAGTTTCCACTGGAGAAGTTTAGAAATATCGGCATCATTGCCCATATCGACGCCGGGAAGACGACCACCACCGAGCGCATTTTGTTCTACACAGGCAAGACGCACCGCCTGGGTTCCGTGGATGAAGGTAACACCGTGACTGACTGGATGGAACAAGAACGCGAGCGCGGCATCACCATCGTTTCCGCAGCGGTCACCGCCGAGTGGAAGGATCACCTCTTCAATATTATCGACACTCCGGGACACATCGATTTCACCGCCGAAGTGCAGCGCTCATTGCGCGTACTGGACGGCGGCATCGTCGTCTTCGACGCCGTGCAAGGCGTCGAGCCGCAGAGCGAGACCGTGTGGCGCCAGGCAGATCGCTATGGCGTCCCGCGTATCTGTTTCATCAATAAGATGGATCGCACAGGTGCGTCGTTCGAACGCAGCATCGAGAGTATTCGCGAGAGTTTGGGCGCCAATGCTGTGGCCATACAGATGCCCATCGGCAGCGAAGCGGAATTCCAGGGGGTGATCGACCTCCTCGAAATGAAAGCAATCATTTGGGAAGATGAAACCGGCAGCAAACCAGTATCCAAAGAGATCCCCCCAGATCTGCTAACAAAAGCCAAAGAAGCTCGTGAACGAATGGTCGAGTCAATCGCCGAAACCAACGATGACCTGACGCATAAATATCTCGATGGGCAGGAAATCACGGTTGATGAACTGAAATCTGCACTTCGTCGCGCGGTCATAGCCGGAAAGGCGACGGCGGTGTTCTGTGGATCCTCCCTGAAAAACCGCGGCGTGCAGCCTGTGCTCGATGCGGTTGTGGACTATTTGCCATCGCCGTTGGATATCCCCGCGGTCACGGGCACCGATCCGCGTTCCGATGAACCCGTCGAGCGGCACGCGAAGGTCTCTGAACCGCTCAGCGCGCTGGTTTTCAAGATCGTGGCCGACCCTTACGTTGGCCGTCTGGCCTATTTCCGAGTTTATTCCGGCAAGATTAGCAAAGGCGCGTCAGTGTATAACCCTGTCAAGCGCTCTCGCGAACGCATCGGCCGCTTGATCCGCATGTATGCGGACCACCGCGAAGACATCGAAGAAGTTGAAGCCGGTGACATCGGGGCGGTTCTCGGACTGAAGAACGCATTCACGGGGGACACTTTATGTGATGAGACCAATCAAATCGTCCTTGAAACGATCAGCTTCCCAGAGCCGGTGATCTCCATTGCCCTGGAACCTAAAACATCGGCCGACCAGGACAAAATGGGAGAAGCATTACACCGGCTTGCCGAAGAAGATCCGACCTTCCGCGTTCAATCCGATCTGGAAACGGGGCAAACGGTTGTTTCGGGAATGGGTGAACTGCATCTTGAAATCTTGGTGGACCGCATGCTGCGCGAATTCAAGGTGCAGGCTAATGTAGGCCGACCGCGGGTTGCCTACCGCGAAACGATTACCAGACCTGTCGAAAAGGCGGAGACCCGCTACGTTAAGCAATCTGGCGGACATGGCCAATATGGCCACGTGGTCCTTGAGATGGAACCAGCTGAGCCCGGAACAGGTGTTGTGTTCGAAGACAAGATCGTTGGCGGCGTGATCCCGAAAGAGTTTATTCCGGCGGTGCGCAAAGGCGTAATGGAAGCCTCTGAAGGTGGGGTTGTCGGCGGTTACCCGGTGACAGACCTGAAGGTTACGCTATATGACGGGTCTTTCCATGAAGTGGATTCAAGCGAAATGGCATTTAAGATGGCGGCTTCAATGGCCTTCAAAGAAGGCATGCGCCTGGGCAAAGCCGTCTTGATGGAACCGATCATGAAAGTGGAAGTGATTGTGCCCGAAGAATTTCTCGGTGACATCATGGGCCAACTCAGCGCACGCCGCGGTGAGATCCAGGGCATGGAAGTACGTCCGGGCAACGCCCAGGCAATTCGTGCTATGATGCCTCTTTCGGAGATGTTCGGGTACGCCACGGAACTGCGTTCCGCAACGCAGGGGCGCGGCGTATTCACCATGGAATTCGATCATTACGCTCAGGTCTCGGCGAACCTTGCCGAGGAGCTCATCAAGAGCAACTGAGCGATGGTTTTGAAATCATTCAAGGAGACAGAATAGATGTCGAAGGAAAAATTTGATCGCAGCAAACCGCACTTGAACGTGGGCACGATGGGACACATCGACCACGGCAAGACGACGCTGACGGCGGCGATCACCAAAGTGGCCTCAC
>JBOGUK010000206.1:0-3731 GCA_050695915.1 Anaerolineales bacterium | reverse complement strand
GCGCAGGGCGCATCATGTACCCGGCAGGGCCGGATTACTTTGGTCAATATGCGCAAGCCTTCAAGCAAGCAGGTGCAACACTGGTCGGTGGTTGCTGTGGAACTACACCCGAGCATATCAAGTCAATGCGCCAGGCACTCGACAGTCCGGTAGAGATCGAAGAGCACACCAACGGAAACATCCGTATCCTGGAGCGGAACGAAGCTGTCGTGGGGGTAGACAAGGGTTCACAATTGGCTGAAAAGTTTGGGCGGGGCAAGTTTGTTACTGCCGTAGAAATGGACCCGCCACGAGGATTAACCACTCATAAGTTGCTGGCAGGAGCGGATTTGCTGGCTGACGCTGGAGCAGACGTGATCAATGTGGCGGATAGCCCGATGGCTCGGATGAGAATGAGCCCCTGGGCAGTATGCGATCTGATCCAGCGCCAGGTCAGTCTAGATACCACATTGCACTTTCCGACGCGCGGACGGAATCTGTTGCGCGTTCAGGGCGACCTGCTCGCAGCGCACGCGCTGGGCGTGCGCAATGTCTTCGTGGTGATGGGAGACCCAACCGCCATCGGCGATTACCCCGATGCGATGGACAACTACGATCTAGCGCCTACGGGATTGATCCGATTGATCAAACAAGGGTTCAACGCCGGGCTAGATCATTCGGGTACCGACATTGGGCAACCCACAGCATTTTATGTGGGTGCGGCGTTAAACCTGGCGCCGCCAGACAAGTCACGCGAAACTCAATTGTTGCGAAGGAAATTGATCAATGGGGCCGATTTCTTCCTGACACAACCGGTGTACGACCCGATCAGTGCGAAAAGGTTCCTGGATACTTACGCCGATGGTAACGGGGCGTTGGAAAAGCCTCTCCTGGTAGGCATCTTGCCGCTCTTCGGCAGCCGGCATTCGAATTTCCTGCACAACGAAGTCCCCGGCATCGAGATACCGGATGAAATCCGGCTGCGAATCGAGCGTGCGGGGGACAAGGCACCAGCAGAGGGTGTGAGGATCGCCGTGGAACTCATCGAACAGATACGCCCCTGGGCGCAGGGTATCTACTTGATGCCGGCTTTCAACCGCTACGATTTGGCGGCGGAGATTATTGAGGCGATAAAGTAATCCAAGTCCTAGACCTTGCCTCCCAATGTGTTAACTGCGGAAACCGGAAGGAGGGACTTCAGTATTTTGCTATAAATCAGAGCAGAAGCCCTTCGAGGACCATTCGCTTTCGGCTCAGGGAAGCACGAATTGTGTAATGGTGAAAACTAACTTTTATTCACGCACCTTAGCGCCGAGGTCGCGGGCCAAACGATCCACGATGGATTTACGCACTTTGGCTACTTCTGCATCAGTGAGAGTGCGTTCGGGGTGCTGGTAGACGAGGCGATAAGCCAAACTTTTTTTTCCGGACTCGATCTGCTCGCCGCGATAAAAATCAAAGAGAGACGCGGCTTGCAGCAGGCTTCCGCCGCATTGACGAATCAGAGTTTCAACTTTCCCGGCCGGAACAGCTTCGTCGATAACCACGGCGATATCTTCCAGAACAGGCGGAAATGCAGGAACGGTCAACGAATTAAATCGCTCTGGCACATCTTCCAACAGGAAATCCATATTGAACGTTGCTATCTGCACATTGGCGTCTGGTAAATCGTATTGCCGCCGGACTTCGGGGTGCAGTTCGCCGAAAACACACAGTTGGCGGTCCGCGTGCATTACTTTCGCGCCCTTCGAAGGATGGAAAACGGGATGTTGGGCAGGTTCGTACTTCAGATCTGAAATACCCAGCGAGGAGAGAAGAGAGTTAATGGTTCCCTTCATGTCGTAGAAATCGAGCGGCGATTGATCACCTGATTGCCATGATTCGAAGTCACGCGGACCAAAACAGGCGAGCACCAGTCGCTGCAGCTCGTCGGGCAACAGGCCAGCTTCGGAGGCGTGAAAGACCTTTCCAATGTCAAACACAGCAACGCGCTCGCGCAATTTGGCGTTGGTTTCAAGGACTTCCAACACTGAAGCGAGCAAACTCTTTCGAAGAACTGTGCGTTCCGATGAAATCGGGTTAGCGATTTCTACATAAGGACGGTCGTCCTGTGGCACACCGGGTGGAAGCCTGCGGGCTTCCTGTTCGGGCGAGGTGAGGCGATAGGTAGCGACCTCCTGGAAGCCAAGCCTAGCAAGGACATCGCGAATCTTCTCTTCAGTTTCCAGAGCACGGTTGCCACGCTGAACTGGCAAGGCGTCGCTCAAACGCGTGGCAGTGATTTTTTCGTACCCATAGATGCGGGCAATTTCTTCCATAAGATCGGCTTTGCCGATCACTCCCTCACCGATGTCCAACCTATGATCCGGCGATTTGACGCGGAAACGCTTGCCTTTTTGGGTGACGGTGAAGCCCAAGCGACGCAAGAGACCTGAGATTTCACGAGATTTGAGATCGACTCCAAGCCAACGAAGGACATCTTTGGAATCGATTTCGACCGCACTATCTTTCTGCGGCGATGGATACCTGTCGACCAGCCCTTTATTCACCACACCACCGGACCAAAGGCGCATGAGTTCCAAGCCGCGGCTGACGCCGCGGGGCGCCATGGCCGGGTGAACGCCGCGGGAGAAGCGGTAGCCCGCTTCCGACGAGACGTTCTGCGAATTCAAAGTGCGCCTGACATTAATGAAGTTCCATGAAGCACCTTCCAGCAAGACGTTCCTGGTTTCTTGGGTGACCTCGGTTTCCGAACCTCCCATCACACCACCAATGGAAAGCGCGCCAGCGGTATCGCAGACCAATACAGTGAACGGATCAAGCGTACGTTCAATTCCTTCCAGGGTGTTGAGTTTTTCTCCTTTTTTGGCAGTGCGGGTGATGATCTTGGGCGGTTTCGCTTTTGCACGTTTTACCAACGCGTCGTAATCGAAGGCGTGCAGCGGCTCACCCAATTCCAGCATGGCGTAATTGGTGGCATCTACGATGTTGTTGATCGGGCGCATGCCGATCAATTTCAGCCGGCGTTGAACCCAATCGGGGCTCGGCTTGATCTCCACCTCCTGGATCAATCCGAGCACGAAACGCGGATTCAATTCAGGATCCTGGATTTCGATCTTGACTTTACCAGTGATTGATGGTCCTTCAGCCTCAACGTCCAGCGGCATGGGTTTCAGCTTGCGATTGAAGAGAGCAGAGATTTCTCGGGCCATGCCGTAGACATTGGCGTTGCGCGCAATATTCGGCGTGATGGCGATATTGAGAACTGCATCGCCCATGTAATCAGCCAACGGTGTTCCCGCTTTGGCTTTGTTTTCCAGGATAATGATGCCCTCATGCTCCTCGGAAATGCCAAGCTCTTTTTCAGAGCAGACCATCGAATAGGATTCAACCCCGCGAATCTTGGCGCGCTTGAGAACCATTTTCTGCCAACCGGGCTCGTGGCCATCGTAAAGTTCGGCGCCTTCTTTGGCATAGGCGACTTTGATAGGTTTCTTTAATTCGCCCCTCCCCTTGTAGGAGAATAGATTGGGTGCGCCCGTAAGAACGGTGTGCCCAACCTGACCGTCAAACAGGCGGCAAAGGACAAGGCGGTCTGCGTTCGGGTGCGGCATGACCTCTTTGATCTCGCCAACCACAATCTTTTCGCGATCCCAGGGTAGGCCGCTCAACTTGGCAACCTGCAGCCCTTTCGGGATTGTGAGCCCTATATATTGAATTTCCTCTACCTCGAGGCCGGCGAGGGTGAGCCT
>JBOGUK010000205.1:0-2827 GCA_050695915.1 Anaerolineales bacterium | reverse complement strand
ATGATTATCGCACAATTGTTCTGTTTGGGAAGGGTTTGTAAAGCCTACCGACGAGATGCTTTGGTTGTTTCTTTCAGTGAATCGATCTCGTTTTGAGTTAACTCCCGCCATTCTCCAGCCTTAAGGGTTCCCAGCCGCAGGGTGGCGATACGCACTCGGATCAACTTCGCTACTGGAAGTCCCAGCGAGCGCGCGACCTCTCGTATCTCCCGCTTTCGCCCTTCGTGCATTACGACCCGCAGCCAGCTTCCTTTTCCGTGCGGTCTCTCAACTCTCACCTGCGCCGCGCCGCTACGCATCCCATCCGGGAGGACGATGCCTCGCCTCCAGGCATCCAGCTGTTTATGATCCGGATGGCTGGCGACCAGCACACGGTATTCCTTTTCCTGCTCGTAGCGGGGGTGGCTGAGGCGTTGGGTCAGCTCACCATCATTGGTGAGCAGCATCAAACCTTCGCTGTCTTTGTCCAGCCTGCCAACCATATGCAGGTGCTCGCCATCGGGCACCAGGTCCGTCACCTTTGGCCGCGGATCAGGTCCGGCGGTCGTTGAGAGCACTCCGCGCGGTTTGTAAATCGCGTAATAAACGAATTCGGTGGGCAAGTTGACGCGTTCGCCATCCACGCGAATATCATCGCGGGCTGCTTCTGCCTTGTCGCCGAGCTGCGGGCGGATGCCGTTCACCGTCACACGTCCGCGAAGGATCAATTCCTCGGCGCCGCGCCGCGATCCGTAACCGGCACGCGCCAAGATCTTTTGCAATCGTTCTTCAGCCATTTTCTAGATTATAAGGAATATATTTGTCCAGAGCGCAAGTGCCTCGGTGGTTGACATGTCAGTGCAAACTAATCAATAATTATTTTCGTCACACTTGCCTTCTCCTCTGTGGGCGCCGATTGTCCACAAAAATGAAGCAAGAACCATCTAACAGCGTCATATAGCTATAACGTTCTCAAAAGGGAGGGCTCTTATGAATGCGAAAATTCGCCTATTGGCATTCCTTTTCTCAACCTTTCTCGCAGCCTGTGAATTCACCCCTTTTGCTCCACTCCCCCCAGACCTGCCGGGGCTGGGCGAGCGCCTGCCCAGACTTGTTCCTATCGACCTCTATGCCGCCACTACTGGCAACGACGACAATCCGTGTACTTCCCCCACGCAGCCATGCCGTACGTTGCAGGCCGCTGCTGATAAAGCCGAAGACGGAGATACTATCCATATGGCCGCAGGCACGTACGGGTCCCCAGACGAATCGCTAGTGAGTTATGCAGAAATCTTAAAGTCAGTCACGATTGTTGGAGCTGGGCGGGATGCAACCTTCCTGAATGTGCGCAATTTTCAGGGCATCCTAATTGTTGGTGTAGACGGCGTAAGCATTCGAGACCTGACCATCCGCAATAGTACGACGGAACGGCGAAATACCGGGATTTGGTTCGATCCAGACTCTGGTGAAGGAACTGTCGAGAATGTGCGGGTCGTTAATTTTCCGGCTCGCGGTATTCGCCATCAGGGAACCGCCCGACTGATCCTGACCAATGTATTAATCGAAGGGTCGAATTTCGGCGGGGCCAGTGGCGTAGAAGCTCAGAACTGTGTGATTCAAGGTTCCCAGATTCGCGGCAATAACAATGCCGGTGTGCTTTGCAGCACGCTGGTGATGGAAAACAGTGTGGTTGAGAACAATGGATGGTTTGGCCTGATTCCATATCCAGATTTGCCAACACGCTTCATATCAATCCAGGATAGCCGATTCGAAAATAACGGAAATGTAGGCATCTTCTCAAATGGCGGGTCCACCGCGCTCAACCGAGTCACGATCACTGCGAATGGCCTGGGGGAGCTGGGTCTCTCTCACTCCTTCTATCAGGGAATCTATCTCTTGAGGATGGTGCCAGCCGGGAAGTCAACAATAGCCTTATTAATGGCAACTTTCGGGGAATTTACATATCTCCGGGAGGTGGGTCTGTCTTGGCGCGCTCCACTCAAATTTCGGAAAACCGTTTGGCGGCGATTGTTGCCCACTCATTTGGAGAAAGCTCCATCGTCCTTGTAGGCGTGGAAATATCCGGCAACAATGCAGGACCATCTGATGGGTTTGATGAGGCAGCCATTTCCTCCTCGGGGACACTACAGATCAATCGCAGCACCATAACCGGAAATTCGCGTGCAGCGATAGTTCATCTTGGCGAGTTTCCCGCCACCATTATTGAGTCTACGATTGCAGGAACGATTGACCCGACTGCCTTTGGTTCCGCGGCCGTGCTCCACGCAGGCGGCGAGATGCGCATTGAGCGCAGTTTGATCGCCAATAACGAAATGACTGGAATCGAAATTGATTCAGATGGAAGCCTCGAAATTGTCAATTCGACGATCAGTGGTAATGCAGGCGGCGGAGTTACTGCCAATCATGGCGAATTAGTGCTGCGCTTCGTGACCATCGCTGAAAATGGTAATTACGGCGTTTTCCTGTATGCAGAACGCGGCACAGCAAGTGTAGAAAGCTCGCTGATCGCAGCCAATGGGCGCGAAGACTGTGGGTTCTATCCCTGGGGTACCCTGAATGGGTGGGATGCTACATCGGGCTCCAACATTGATTCGGATGACTCCTGCTCTTTTCCCGAAACCTATGGGGCTGCCATCTTGCGGCTCGGGCCCCTGGCTGACAACTCCGGCCCCACCTGGACGCATGCGCTGCAGGTGGGCAGCCCTGCCATTGATGCCATCACTGAGGGTTGCATCTCCGAAGATCAGCGCAATCTTTTCCGCCCGATCAATGGCGCCTGCGACGTGGGGGCCTTTGAATACCATTTTGCCGTCCCGGGCTTTATTGG
>JBOGUK010000204.1:0-6432 GCA_050695915.1 Anaerolineales bacterium | reverse complement strand
CGGTAATATAATATGTGTGGTTTGCTTTTTTGATTTGGGTGGCATTTGGTTCGTTGACTGGTTTGGATTGGCTATACGCATTACTCTGAGTCTATGATTGTCGAAGAGCTTTTGCTCATCCTTGGTTTGATCGTCATCAACGCTTTCTTTGCCGCCGTAGAGATCGCCCTTGTAACCTCACGGCGCCACCGCCTGCGGACCTTGGCGAACGAAGGCAAAAAAGAAGCCAGGGAGGTCTTGAAGATCAAAGAGCAACCTGGGCATTATTTGGCGACTGTCCAGGTTGGGATTACACTGGTTGGCACCCTGGCCTCGGCCGTCGGTGGCGTGGCGGCTGCTCCCATCATTGCCGATCAGATCAAGCAGCTCATTCCCGCTGCAATCACCTATGCGGATGAAATCGCCATTGCCTTCATCGTTGTTTTGATCAGCTACTTCTCCCTGGTCCTTGGCGAACTAGTCCCCAAACAGCTGGCGCTCCGAAACCCTGAAAACCTGTCGATCCGTTTCGTAAAACCGATTCTCTTTTTGTCGCGGCTGGCTTCCTTACCGATCCGGATTCTTTCCCTTTCCTCAGAAGCAATCCTAGGCTTGATCGGGCAACGCGGGCGGCGCGACCCGTCTACAAGTTCTGAGGAGATCGAGCAACTCATGGAACAAGGAACCGCCGAGGGAATCTTTCAGATCAGCGAGGGCGCCTTTGTCAGCGGAGTTCTGGAATATGGCGATCGTCGCGCGCACGAAGTGATGAGGGCCCGCACAGATATCGTAGCCTTGGATGACACATTAGCACCCAGCGAAGCCCTGGACCAGGCCGCAAAATCTGGACTATCACGGTTCCCCATTTACCATGAGAATCTCGACAATATCATTGGCTATGTCCATATCAAGGATCTTATCTGGGCTGAACCCACCGCGCAGTTGAGAGACATCGCCCGCCAAATACTATTTATCCCTGAAAGCGCGTCTCTCCCGAACATTTACCGCCGCCTTACTCAGGAACGCGTGCACCAGGCCATTGTTCTCGACGAACACGGCGGCACAGCTGGATTGCTCACCCTTGAAGATGTCCTGGAAGTGATCGTCGGTGAGATCGATGATGAATATCACCTCACGAAAGCAGACATCCGCAAGCTCGGCGAGCAAAGTTGGCTGATTTCCGGCAGCACGCCGGCTGAAGATGTTGGAGATGCGGTTGGGTTGCAACTAGGGGCTACGGAAAACTACACAACCTTAGCCGGCCTTTTGCTTGAGCGATTTGGGCACATCCCCAAGGTCGGTGAAAGCGTAAGTTTCAACGGAATCACATTCACGGTACGTCAAATGAACAAATTGCGCATCGACCACGTGATGGTTCAGAAAGAGCTTTGAGTTTGCCTTCCTTGACAGCAATTTACACGAGTGCTACCATCCCTATACAATCTCCTCCTGCCTGTTCTTTGCGATTTAATTTCTTGAGTTCACTGAGATCAATAGAACCCTAGAATGACAGAGAACGCACAGTGTGTGTAGACGTGCCGTCCCTATTAAGCGGACGCGCGAAGTACAATTTCACCAAGGAGGTGCCGGGGACTCTAAAAAGTCGACCAACCATAATTTCAAGGAGAAAATGAAGATGCATAGAAATACCCTTTGGTCGTTTGTAACTGGCGTCGCAGTTTTATCTCTGGTCATGGTTGCGTGCGGTGGAACGCCCCCCGCAGCGGAAGAGCCTCAGGTGCCTGCTGGCGAAGAAGAGGCCGATGCGGAAATGGATCAATGCATGGGCGCCGTAGCCGGGGACGAGGTCACAATCCTCTATCAGTGGGCCGGTGTTGAAGAGGAAAACTTCACTTCGATCATCGCTCCTATCGTCGAAGCGTGTGGGATTGTCGTTGTTCCAGAATCCTCCCGTGATCAGGCGTTGCTTCAAACGCGAATCGAGTCCGGTGAACCATGGGACATCGTGATCTGGCCTACCCGTGGACCGGCTCTATCGTACAGGGATATGTTGCAACCTCTGGATCAGGCTGGGGCCGACGCGAGCAATTACGACAGCGCCCTGGTGTCTGCCGGCTCAACTGGTGGCATCTGGATAACGATCCCTGTCAAGGTCGATCCAAAATCTGTCGTTTGGTACAGCCCCGCAAATTTTGAGGCTAATAGCTACACCGTGCCAACCACTTGGGATGAATTTGTTGCATTGGCTGATCAGATGGTCGCCGATGGCAACGTCCCATTTTCGATGGGGTTTGAGAGTGGCGATGCCACTGGATGGACTGGTAGCGATTTCATACAGGACATACTCCTGGCAACTCAAGGACCCGCTTATGTAGCCGGACTGATGGATGGGAGCGTTCCTTACAACGACGCCGGTGTCGCGGCAGCCTATGAGATCTACGCGGGATGGGCATCTGATCCCGCTTACGCGGTTGGCGGCTCGAGTGGCACGTTGAGCACCGCCTTCATTCCTGCTATCTACGTTCCGTTCGATGACCCGCCTGGCGCGATGATGGTTAAGCAGTCAGGTTTCGCGGGAGGCGAGGTCGCTGCCCAATTCCCTGAACTTGAACAGGGCGTGGACTACGATTTCTTCCCGTTCCCTGGAGCGCAGGGTGTACAGGTCGGTGCAGATTTCATGGCCGTGTTTAATAACACTCCTGCAGTACAAGCCCTGGTTCACTGGCTTACCAGCGCTGAGGGCGGAACCCTCTGGGCATCAACCGGCTTTGGGTTCACCCCCAACCTCGGTGCATCCCCTGCGGATTACCCGGAAGGCCAACAAGAGTTGGCTGAATTCCTTGCCAGCGGCGCGGCAAGCCCAGACCTGGGAGACTCAATCCAGCCCACGTTTGGATCCGCCGAATGGACCGCCATTGTGAACATTGTCAGTGGCGCCCAAAGTATCGAAGCGGCTCTTTCGGACGCCGCCGCTGCTCAAGCAGCTGACCTAGGCCAGTAGTCTCGCCAAGGATCTTATGGCGTCCGGGCGGCTGAACGCGCTGCCCGGACGCCATCTTAGTAGGAGGAGCTCTCATGGACCAGCAGATCCCTAATATCATGCGCCAGGGAAGAGTTGCGCCCTGGCTCTATCTGGCTCCATCCCTGCTGATCATTCTGATCTTTATCGTTTATCCAATGGTCACTACGATACTACTTAGCCTGCGCACGGCTGATTCCAGTCAATGGGCGGACGCCAACTGTGTTGAGGGGCGCGCTTGTTGGGGAATATTCGAGAATTTCAGATACGCACTCACCAGTGAGCTTGACACAAGCTCCGCAACCGCCCTCTGGAGTACTTTTTGGATTTCCTCATTTGGAAACAATCTCAAGTGGATTCTCTTTATGGTTACCGGATCCGTCGGCTTTGGACTTCTCTTGGCCGTTCTTGCCGACAGGGTCACGTATGAATCTCTAGCAAAATCAGTCATTTTTATGCCCATGGCTATCTCCTTTGTTGGGGCTGGCATCATTTGGCGCTTTGTCTATAACTTTGGAACTGGACAAAATCAAATCGGACTTCTAAATTCAATAATCACAGGCCTCGGCGGGCAGCCAGTGTCTTTCTTAACTCGGATTCCCTGGAACACATTTTTTCTAATCGTAGTGGGCGTTTGGATCTGGGCAGGTTTTTGCTCGGTCATCCTTTCTGCCGCGATTAAGAGTGTTCCGACTGAATTAATCGAGGCGAGCAGGATGGACGGCGCAAGCGAGCCGACGGTGTTCTGGCGCATCACCATCCCTATTATTCTCCCGACGATTGTTGTAGTAATCACTACGATGGTAATCAATACATTGAAAATTTTCGACATCGTATTTGTTATGACTGGGGGGAACTTCAGCACCGAGGTTATCGCCAATCGGATGTACACGGAGATGTACATTAATCAGCAGACAGGCCGTGGAACGGCCGTAGCCGTTCTCCTGATCCTCGCCATCATCCCTTTTATGATCATCAACATCAGGCGTGTCCGAGAACAGGAAGCTATCCGATGAGCAGCGAACGCCTGAAAACCCTTTTTGGCCGAATTCCCACTCACGTCGTCATCATCGTGATGATTCTTATCTGGCTGCTGCCCACTCTTGGCTTACTGGTTACATCCGTTCGTCCGGTCCAATCGGCGAACACGAGTGGATGGTGGACTGCGTTCGCGGGCCAGCCGCCAAGGTTGGAATACACCCAGTATTGCGCGAGTTGCCACGGCGACAACGGGGATGCAATTGGGAGTATTAGCCTGTTTGATCCCGATGTCGTCAGTAGCTTCCGCCGCTCTGTGCAGCTGTCCGCAACCTTCAACAACGAATACAACGGAAGCATGCACCTCCCTGAAGAAGACCGGCCTTCCAGCCAGGAATTGGCCAACATCTTGGGCGAAATGAGGAACCGCTCGGGGGTCGAAAGTCTGCCGCGCTTTACCATAACTAACTATGTCGACGCGCTAGTCGGTTATCGCGGGACGCGCGATTACTTCAGCGACTGCGAAGCGGGTACTCAATCCGTCGATTTAACCTGCGACTTGCTTACAGACCTTACCAATCCGCGAGGAATGGGCAGGGCTTTCCTGAACACAGTGTATGTGGCCATACCTGCTACTCTCTTGCCGATTTTGTTCGCCGCATTTGCTGCGTATGCTTTCTCCTGGTTTCACTTTCCTGGACGCATGTGGCTCTTTGCGTTGCTTGTCGGTTTGCAGATTGTTCCCCTCCAGATGACTCTTGTCCCGCTTTCGCGCCTCTATCTTCAGCTCGGCCTAAGTGGAACATTTCTCGGAGTGTGGCTATTCCACACAGGGTTCGGACTCCCTTATGCCATCTTCCTGATGCGCAATTTCATCGGCGCGCTGCCCCGCGATCTGTTCGAATCTGTTTATCTCGATGGGGCGAGCCATTGGACTGCATTCACTAAATTGGCTTTGCCTCTTTCTTTACCCGCCATTGCCTCGTTAGGAATCTTCCAGTTCCTGTGGGTGTGGAATGACCTCCTAGTGGCGCTGGTGTTTCTCACTGGCAGAAAGCCAGTTCTGACATATCAGATCAACAACCTCGTCCAGTCCCTTGGCGGAGGTTGGCACCTGCTCACAGCTTCTGCGTTCCTTTCAATGCTGTTGCCATTGATCGTATTCTTCGCCTTCCAGCGCTACTTCGTCCGTGGTCTGTTGGCTGGCGCCGTCAAGGGGTAATTCAATATTCAGCAGCATCAACTTGACCCGAAAACCCGGCGCATCTAAACTTGCCCTTATCATGATGACGCCGGGTTTTTCTATTTGATATGAAACGTCCACCCCTCTGGTACAAGGATGCTATCTTTTATGAACTCTACGTACGCGCCTTCCGCGACAGCAACGGCGACGGGCACGGGGACCTGCGCGGCGTAATTGAGAAACTGGACTATCTGCAAGATCTTGGCATCAACTGCATCTGGCTGCTGCCAATATTCCCCTCCCCTCTCCATGACGATGGCTACGATGTAGCTGATTTCTATGACATCCACCGCGATTATGGAACCTTGCAAGATTTCAAAGAACTGATCAAGAAGGCCCACCAGCGCAATATCCGAGTGATCACCGATCTCGTGCTAAATCACACGTCCGCAGAGCATCCATGGTTCCTTGATGCCCGCAAGAGTCGCAACTCGCGCACTCGTGATTACTACGTGTGGAGCGATACGAAAGAAAAGTACCCCGGGGCGCGTATCATCTTTTTGGATACGGAAACATCGAACTGGGCTTGGGATGAAACTAGTCAGCAATACTACTGGCATCGTTTTTACAGTTCACAGCCCGATCTCAATTACGACAATCCTGAGGTCCGAAAGGAAATGTTTCAGGTAATTAAGTTCTGGATGGACCTGGGGATCGACGGCTTCCGGGCCGACGCAATTCCTTATCTATTCGAGAGGGATGGGACCAATTGCGAAAACCTTCCAGAAACGCACGCCTTTCTCAAGGAGGCCCGCAAGTTTGTTGACCAGCATTCGCCGGATAGTATCCTGCTATCCGAAGCGAATCAATGGCCGAAGGATGTGCGCGAATATTTTGGCGACGGGGATCAGATGAACATGGCCTTTCATTTCCCTTTGATGCCGCGCATTTTTATGGCTATGAAGCGTGAAGACATTACATCGGTTCGCCAGATCCTAAAGCGCACTCCGCCCATCCCGGAAAATTGCCAATGGTGCACCTTTCTGCGCAATCACGATGAACTTACGCTTGAAATGGTCACGGATCGCGAGCGCAATTGGATGTGGCGCCAGTACGCGCCCGATCAGCGCATGCGCCTCAACCTGGGCATCCGGCGGCGACTGGCCCCTTTGCTGGACAATCATTTCGAAAAGATCTTGCTTGCAAATTCAATCCTGTTCACCATGCCGGGCTCGCCGATCATTTACTACGGCGACGAAATCGGCATGGGCGATAACATTTGGCTGGACGACCGCGACGGCGTGCGCACCCC
>JBOGUK010000203.1:0-19321 GCA_050695915.1 Anaerolineales bacterium | reverse complement strand
TATCGAAATGTTGGCCCGTATGCACCAGTCGGGGCGCAAACTCGTCGTCCGAGCTCAACACTTCCAGTAGAGGCGCAGCCTTTATGAAATTCGGGCGCGTTCCCACGACTAGGGTGACCTTGGTTCTCATCTTCATATAATCCCGCACTATACCGCCAGTAACTTGACTATGTCCATTCGAACATATACAATAACTTCCTCGCAACTTAACATGCATCGGGGTGGCCGCAACTAGCGGCATACTGCGAAGCCGGTGAAAATCCGGCGCTGTCGCGCAACTGTGATCCACGTCTGTGGTAAGCCAGGTCGCCGGCCCCGATGCTCAGACGCAAAATTACAGGCGAGCGGCAAGCTCGCCAGTAAGGCATGCGTAGCACTCCTCGCTGAAGGGAGGTGCCCCTAAGTCGCCGATTTGGCCCTTTGAGCTCCCTGCCCAGTGCAGGGTTTTGTTTTTAACTGTCATTAGGAGAATGTTCAAATGAAGATTCCGTTCCGAATTTCCATACTTTTGTTGCTGGCTCTGCTGCTGGTTTCTTGCGGCGGCTCGCTCACTAAGCTTCCTGCACCTGCAATTGACATAGTAGAGGCCACCGAAACACCTCAGCCAACTGAAGACCCAACGATCACCCTGACAGATGGCCTGAATCGAACCATCACTTTGCCAGCCGCAGCGCGAAGCATTATCTCCTTGGCCCCATCCAACACCGAAATCCTTTTCGCTCTCGGCGCGGGTGAACAGATAACTGGTCGCGATGCGGCATCCAATTATCCGGAAGAGGCTTTGGCGCTTGCTGACATCGGCGACACGTTCATCGGCCTCAACTCGGAGACCATTGTCTCCCTTGCCCCAGATCTGATCCTGGCAGCTGAGATCACGCCCGTCGAATATGTCGCCCAACTTGAACAACTTGGCCTTACGGTTTACTGGCTGGCTAACCCCCTTGACCTCGATGGTCTATACACTAACCTGCAGATCGTTGGCGAGTTGGTAGGACGTGAGGAGGAAGCCGCAGAATTGGTTGCCTCGTTGCAAGCCCGTGCTTCTGCCGTAACCGACGCGTTGGCTGGTACTTCGGATCGCCCAACCGTCTTCTACGAATTGGATGCGAGCGATGCGGCAGCACCCTGGACCGCGGGCGCAAGCACCTTCATTGACATCCTGATTACAACTGCTGGCGGGCAAAATGTTGGTAGTGCGATCCAGGGAGACTATGGACAGATCAGCATCGAGGAACTCCTGGTTCAAAACCCAGATGTAATTTTGCTCGGCGACGCGGCCTATGGAGTTACAGTCGAATCGGTTTCCCAGCGGGCAGGCTGGGGACAGCTTGCCGCCGTGCAAAACAATCAGGTCTTTCCCTTCGATGACAATCTGGTTAGCCGTCCCGGGCCGCGCCTGATTGACGCATTGGAACAACTGGCTGCGTTGCTTCATCCAGATCAATTCAATTAGGGTTCCGAAGTGCTGGTTTCCTTTTTACGCCGGCGGCCATATTGGCTTAACGCTGCACTCGTGGTCGTTGCGCTGGGCCTAAGTATCGCGTTAGGAAGCGTGTTCATCCCGCCTAGGGACCTGGCGTTGGCCCTCCTTGGGTCGCCCGAACTATCGGCCACAAGTGCTACCATCATCTATGAAATTCGATTGCCGCACGCCGCGCTGGTCGCCCTAACCGGCGCGGCGTTAGCTGGCAGCGGGGCAGCCTACCAGGGATTGTTCCGCAATCCCCTCGCTGACCCATATTTGATCGGCGTCGCTTCTGGCGCCGGACTTGGCGCCATTCTAGTGATGGCCCGCGCCTGGCCAACAACCCCAATCGGGTTCTACACAGTTCCGGCTGCCGCCTTTCTGGGCGCGCTGCTTACAGTGGCTCTTGTCTACGCAATCGCGCGTCTCGGTAAAACAGTGCCCGTAACTACGTTGCTGCTTGCGGGCGTTGCTGTAAGTTCCTTCACTACAGCCTTGAGCTCCTTTTTCATGCTCTATTCCGAAAACGAACTTCGCCGCGCGATTGCCTGGCTTCTTGGGGGCGCAGCTCTCAGCGGCTGGCAACCGGTGGTTGCCATGTTTCCATATGTAGCATTGGGGTTGGGCATACTTTTTTTTTCCGGACATCAACTCAATGTGTTGCAGCTTGGGGAAGAGCAAGCCGAGCATCTGGGCCTGTCAGTGGAAAAAATAAAAGCCTTTCTCATTGTCGCTGCTTCGTTGAGCGCCGCCGCGGCGGTGGCATTTTCAGGCATGATTGGTTTCATCGGCCTCATCATTCCTCACACGGCTCGCCTCCTATGGGGAGGCGATCACCGACGGCTGATTCCACTGTCCATTCTCGGCGGGGCGGCGGCTCTGCTCTTGGCTGATTTACTCGCGCGCATGGTCTTTTCGCCTGAGGTGCTGCCAGTCGGCATCCTGACCGCGCTCGCCGGGGTCCCTTTTTTTCTTTGGCTACTGCGCCGCGCCAAAGCACAGATGTATTGGTGACTGATGCTTTCGGTTCGCTCGTTATCAGTCGCTTATGGAACTAAAGACATACTGTTCGACATCAATCTCAACTTGGATCGTGGTGAGATTCTGGGGCTTATTGGACCTAACGGATCGGGCAAAACGACCTTAATAAAAGCCGTCAGCGGTGTATTGAAAAATAAAGAAGGGGCAATCAAAGTCGACAGGCGAGATCTGATGGGTTTAAGTCACGAAGAGCGCGCCAAGCTCATTGCAGTAGTCCCTCAGGCGGCGCATTTGCCGCCCGCCTTTACGGTTTGGGAAGCCGTTTCGCTGGGACGCACGCCGCACCTAAACTGGCTGGGCCGCATGGGGGCGCGCGATGTGGAGCTGGTATGCAGCGCTTTGCAAGCCTGCGAGATCCATGAATTAAAGGATAGGCGGATATCTGAACTGTCCGGCGGCGAACAGCAGCGCGTACTGCTGGCACGCACCCTTGCGCAAAGCTGCCCGATCCTGCTTTTGGACGAGCCAACCGCTCATCTCGACCTCCATCATCAGGTCGCTTTGCTGAATTTAGTTCGCAAGATGGCAAAGGAACAGCATCTCGCGGTGCTTGTGGCTATGCATGATTTGAATCTTGCGGCCCTTTATGCGGATCGTCTCGCGCTGCTGGTGGACGGGGCCATTCGTTCTACGGGTATACCAGCGGAAGTTTTGCAAGCAGGGTTACTCCAAAACGTTTACCGCGTGCCTTTGGATGTCCATCCACATCCACAAAATGGAATTCCCTGGGTAACGTTACTGCCTGAGCGTCCTGGTTAACCTTTTCGACAAAAATCTTTCTTTTTTGCCATCCGTTTGTTCGGCATGTTACAATGACGCGCTCTCACCAAGGGGTGAGATGCCTTGGGGCGTGGTGCAATGGCAGCACACCGGACTTTGAATCCGTGGATCCTGGTTCGAGTCCAGGCGCCCCGACCTGGTCCTTGAAACGATGCTTCCAGCCGAAGAACCTTTACCAACCACTAATATGGTTTCCCAAAGGGACAGGCGCTTGTCGGCGTGACGAAAACACGCGTCGTCCTACTCGCTGCGGGGAGAGGTACCCGCATGAAATCACGGCTTCCAAAGTTAATGCACCCACTCGGCGGCCGGCCAATGATTTTGTATTCACTCGAAACAGCCGAAGCCCTGGGGGGTCAGCCTCCCATTATTGTGATCGGTCACGGCGCCAATGAAATCAAGCAGGTGATTGGTGATCGAGCTGAATTCGTCGAACAAACCGAACAGCTCGGAACTGGACACGCCCTTCAACAGACTCGTCCGCTATTGGAAGGCCAAGTGGACAACATCCTGGTCGTTAACGCGGACCTGCCTCTCTTGCAAACTGACACGCTCCGGGAACTTACTGGAGTTCAAGAAAAGAAGAAGCCGGCCTTTACGATGTTGACGATGAAACAAAAGGACTCCCGAGGATTTGGACGGATTAAGCGCAAGTCGGGAAAGGTCGTTGCGATCTTCGAAGAGGCAGAGGCAACCGCCAAAGAGTTATTGATCGAAGAACTTAATGTGGGCATTTATTGCTTCCAATCCAAATGGCTTTGGCCCGCCCTCAAAAAGATTAAACCCTCCGCTAAAAAAGGGGAGTACTATTTGACGGATTTACTGGAAATTGCCGTTAAAAATAAAAAACGGGTGGAAACAGTGAGCCTTGAAGATTTGGATCAGTCCATAGGTGTAAACAATCGAGAACATCTGGCGGAAGCAGAGGCCGCACTGCGCAAGCGCATCAACCGTCACTGGATGCTCTCGGGTGTCACGATTATGGACCCACAGACCACTCATATCGAAGCCGGCGTAACGATTGGACAGGATACAGTGGTTTGGCCGAACACCATGCTAATGGGGCAAACCTCCGTGGGCGAAGACTGCCATATCGGGCCCCACACATTGATTCGCTCAAGTCGCGTTGGTAATAAGTGCCAGATTCAGGCTGCGTACATCGAACTAGCGATCATCGAGGATCGGGTCGAAATCGGGCCGTTTGCACACCTGCGAACAGATGCACATCTTAGCGAAGGTGTGCATATTGGGAATTTCGGCGAAGTGAAGAACTCGTTGCTAGGACCTGGGGTCAAAATGGGTCATTTTTCTTACATTGGAGACGCCACCATTGGGGCTAACGTGAACATCGGAGCAGGCACCATAACCGCTAACTTCGATGGCAAGAATAAAAATCCTACAACCATCGAAGCAGATGCTTTCATCGGCAGTGACACGATGCTAGTGGCACCCCTAAAAATAGGAAGGGGTGCCCGCACAGGCGCGGGTTCGGTGGTGACCAAAGATGTTCCTGCCAATACCGTGGTAGTTGGCGTACCGGCCCGGGCTATTCGCAAAGTGGAGGAAACCCATTAGTCCCCTTGTTTATTTACTGGCGTTGCTTTTGGGCCTTGACCTCATCATCACTGCCACCCGCGCGGGGGTGCTAAATGCAAGGTTCGCCCGCCTTGCCTCCCTCAGCGAAGAGCGTGGACGCGAAGTTGACCGCGCTTTGGATCTGTTGAAGCGGCGGACCAATCTCAGAGACAGCTTGAGGCTTGCCCTAACCTTGCTGCGCTTCCTGATTGCGGGGTTGGTTTTGGCGCTCTTGATCCCAATTGACCCAGCCGCAATCCCGATCCAGAATCTGGCTTTACTCCTACTTGGCATTGCGCTGGTGATATGGCTCTTTGAGTTCTTCGTCGAACGGCGCATCCTGCGAGATCCCGAGGGCTGGGCGCTGAGACTCACTCCGCTTGCACGATTGATCTCGACCGTGATGAATCCCCTCTTGGTGATTCCTGTTCGTTTGTCGAATAAGGGCGGTGAACCTCAACAACTCGTCACCATCACAGATGCCGAACTGCGCACCTTTGTCGATGCCAGCCAGCGTCAAGGAGTCCTTGAACAAGACGAGCGTCAGATGATCTTCTCGATTTTCGAATTCGGCGATACGTTGGTTCGCGAGATCATGGTCCCGCGCATCGATATTTTTGCTTTAGACATAACAACTCCCGTCGAAAGGGCCATTGGAGATTTGCTCGAAACCGGTTACTCGCGAGTTCCCGTTTATAAAGAAGGCGTCGACAATATCCAGGGCATCTTGTACACCAAGGACCTGTTAAAACTCGGCCGGGGCGAACATCAGATCAAGTCCATGCAAGAGCTGTTGCGCCCTGCGAATTTCGTCCCTGAAACGAAAAAACTCGATGACCTGCTCGCCGAAATGCAGGCGGGACGAATGCATATTGCAATCGTCGTGGATGAATACGGTGGAGTTGCCGGGCTTGTAACACTTGAAGACATTGTTGAAGAGATCGTTGGAGAAATTCGCGACGAATACGATCAAGGCGAAGAACATCCGTATCAAAAGGTCGGCGAGGGCGAATATAGTTTCTCCGGACGTATTGCATTGGATGAGTTCAACCAGCTTATGGAAAGCGATCTCAGCAAGGAAAACGCCGATACCCTGGGTGGATATATCTTCAGCCAACTTGGGCGCGTTCCTAAAGTCGGTGAGCGCCTGGAGGAGAATGGGCTTATTCTCACCATTGAGCAACTCAGTGGGCGCCGAATACGGCGCATCCGCGCGCAGCACAATCCGGAAGTCGTTCCTGCAGAAGAGGAAGGCGTCAGTGTCGACTGATCTTAATCGTGAGAAATTAATCGAAGCCGCGCAAAAAGCGCGGCTTTCCGCATACGCACCCTATTCCAAATATCTTGTCGGCGCGGCGTTGCTGACCAAGTCCGGAAAGGTCTACACAGGGGCTAATGTAGAGAACGCCGCATATCCGGACAGCATTTGCGCCGAGCGCGTCGCTATCTTCAAAGCCGTAACAGAAGGCGAGCGCGAATTCCATGCCATTGCTGTGGCCACCGCGGACGGCGGCACGCCCTGCGGCTCCTGCCGCCAGGTATTGGCTGAGTTTGCTCCGAACGCGGATGTCATCGTGGTCAATCAAAAAGGGGATGTGATGCACCAAAGGCCATTGCACGAGTTGCTTCCCGGCGCGTTTGGTCCCAGTAATCTCAACGTAAAACCCTGAGCAGTGCGCGCCCTTGTCATCAGCGATATTCATGCCAATGCCGACGCGCTGGAGAGCGTGCTGGCCAATGCGGGTGGCGTCGATGAGGTTTGGTGCCTCGGGGATGTGGTGGGCTACGGTCCAGATCCCAATGAGTGCGTCGACATATTGAAAAGTATTCCAAAGCTGATCTGTTTGCAAGGCAACCACGATGCGGCTGCAATCGGAAATTTGCCGTTGGGGGGATTCAATGCGGAGGCGCGCAGCTCGATCGAATGGCTTCGCGGTGGGCTCACAGAGAATTCTCTGGCTTTCCTCAAAAGTCTCGATCTGCGCACCGAGGTAAATGGCGTTACCCTTGTGCATGCCAGTCCGCGTCAACCTGTCCTCGAATATTTGCTGGATACTTATTCCGCAAGGGAGAACTTCGACCACTTCAATACCGATTTTTGTTTTGTAGGCCACACGCACGTGCCCGTGATTTTTTCGCTCCACGATGGCTCTGTAAGACTCGATATTCCGGCGCCAAATACTGCCAAGGAATTGAAGCCTCGGTGCATAGTGAACCCAGGCTCAGTTGGCCAACCACGCGATCGGGACCCACGGGCTGCTTTTGCAATCTTCGATACTGAAACGCAAATCTGGGATTATCGCCGCGTGGAATACGATGTTCGAGCCGTTCAGGAACGAATGCTGGAGGCCGAGCTCCCAGACCGGCACATTGCCAGGCTTATTTCGGGATGGTAAGGTGGAACTTTCGATATCCGTTTTGCGTCTTAGTTGCAAAGCAGCACATAAGGAGTTGATCATGAGGAAGAGAATGGTTTTTGTAGGCATGATTGCAACATGGATCTTGGCAGCCTGTGCTCCGGCTTTCGGCGCGGGGTCTGACGGCGATATTGCCGTTGGGGTTCCATCATTCGAGGAGCCTGCGGCCGAAGCGCCCGCCGACTTTGTCGGGCGCGTTGATGCGGGGGGCGGCTTTGGCGACGAGGTCGCCGAGGCTGCATCGGCCGAACGCCTGGTGATCAAGAACGCCAGTCTCTCTCTAGTCGTTGACGATCCTGAAGCCAGCATGATGGAGATCGCCGCACTCGCCGAACGCCTCGGCGGGTTCGTAGTGAGCTCCAATTTGTACAAGAGCACCACCTCTACAGGTCTCGAGGTTCCGCGCGCCAACATCACCATCCGCGTGCCTGCGGAGCGCTTCCAGGAAACCCTTGACACTCTTCGCGAGCAATCCATCGACGTGCTCTCTGATAATCAATCCGGCGAAGACGTGACTGCCGCTTTCACTGACTTGCAATCGCGGCTGCGCAATCTTGAGGATGCCGAAGCATTGCTGCGCCAGATCATGGAAGACGCCGATTCCACGGAAGACGTGCTCAATGCATTCAATCAGCTCAACTACATCACCGAGCAGATCGAGGTGCTGAAGGGCCAGATCCAATACTATGAGGAATCTGCTGCACTCTCGGCTATCTCGATCGACCTCGTCGCTAACGAAGCCGTTCAGCCGATCCAAATTGGCCCCTGGACGCCCGTCGGCGCTGCAAAGGATGCGATCGAAGCCCTGATCCGAGCGCTGCAAGGCATCGTAGAAGCCGCAATCTGGCTGCTGTTGTATGTGGTGCCGGTGGTAGTTGTGATCGGTGTCCCCCTTTGGCTGATTGGCCGCGGCGTATCTCGCCTGGTTGCCAATCGCCGTTCGAAACCAAAGTCTACATCTAAGCGCTAATCACATAATAAGGCCGGCTTTCGCCGGCCTTATTATTTCTCCATTCCTGCGCGCGAGAGAACGCGCTGCGCGGCTTTGATGATCGGCATGTCGACCATTTTGCCCTCCAGCGCAAACGCGCCCAGGCCCTCTTTTAGATGATTTTCGTACGATTCCACTATACGTCGTGCTGCGGCGATTTCATCCGCACTAGGCGTGAAGGCTTTCTGCACCGGCGAGATCTGATCCGGATGAATGATCTGCATCCCACTGTAACCAAGTCGCGCGCCTTGTACTGCTAAACGAAGTAAACCCTCTGCATCTTTGAAGTTCGTCCAGAGCATGTCGATGGCCTGCAAGCCGAATGCGGCGGCATAAGTAACCACAGCGCTGCGCACATAAAATACCTCTTCCGCCTCTGGTGTTCGCTTTGCGCCCACATCACTGGCGTAATCCTCCGCGCCAAAGATCAAGGCATCCACGCGTTCATCTGAAGTGGCGATCTCTTTGAGATTCACGACGCCCAGCGCGCTCTCGATTTGCAGAAGCAACCTGATTTCGCGCCCCGCCAACTGCAGGCTGACTGCGCGCACCTGGTCACTATCGGTAACCTTCGGCATCACGAAGCCCTCGGGCCCCGCAGACAGGACAGATTTCAGATCGTCATTTTGTAAACCGGAGCCCACCGAGTTAATGCGTACCAGTTTTTCACTCGCTCCAAAATCTAGTTCCTTCAAAGCCCGAACTACCAAATCCCTGGCTTCGCTTTTCTTGTTAGCCGCCACGCCGTCTTCGAGATCGAGACATACGCTATCGACCTCGAGTCCGGCGGCCTTTTCCATCTTGGGCCAATCGCTCCCGGGTACATAAAGCAGCGCGCGCCGAGGCCTCATAGCTTCCTCAAAAACATCGCGGTTCGCTCAACTTCCACGACGATGGCGCCTTCCTGGTTTCGTCCAATATGCCTAAGCCTCACAATGCCTCGATCCGGTTTGCTTTCTGAAGGGCGTTTTTCAAGGACCTCCGTTTCGACACTGAGCGTATCCCCGGCATAAACGGGTTCCGGATGATCGACCCGTTCGTAACCCAAGTTACCTACAATGGTCCCTTCGGTGAGATCAGGGACCGTCATCCCAACTACGAGGCTCAACGTAAAGAGCCCGTTCACGATCCTTCCCTGGAACCCGCTCCTTCGTGCAAACTCCTCGTCCAGATGCAGCGGTTGTGTGTTTTCGGTTAAACCGCAGAACAGAACGTTGTCGGTTTCGGTTACTGTGCGGGTGCGAGAATGGGCAATCTTCTGCCCAGCCACCAATTCATCAAAATATTTACCTGTCATTCGGCTTCCAATTCAACCAGGACCTGCTCTTTTTCGACTGTTTGCCCTTGTTTTACGGCCACGCGCGCCACTTTTGCCGCGAAGGGGGCGTGAATTCGTATCTCCATCTTCATTGCTTCCAACAAAAGAAGTACGTCACCAGGTCCAACATCACTGCCATCTTGGGCGAAGACTTCGCGCACCTGACCGGGCATCGGCGCCCGCAGGATTCGTTCCGCCGATGCGGCGGCCGCAGCCGGCTGGCTCCCAATGCCTTTGACGAAATGATAACTTTTCCCGGCGAGGTGCACCCAAAGTTCTCGGCCCCTTTTCGCCCAATTAGCCCGATGCTTACCCGATGCGGAAATGAAACTAATTTCTTCTTCTCGGCTGCCAACTTCTGAAATCTGGAAGTTCTCCCCTTCGATTTTCACCATATAGCCAGTTTCCTCTGCTGACAGTTCCACCGAATATAGTTTCCCCCGATAAAAAAAACTTTGTTTCACGTGTGACCGCCCAGCCGGAAGCCACGCTGGCTTTCCCATAGCGTCGGGAACTCGGCGCCCAGGTTCACTTGCTCGCCACGGTCCGCAAGAGCTGCCGCGATCAAGACCTCCGGCGGCAATTGCTCCCCGCGGGACCAGTTGGCAAATTCGCGCTCGACGGTGCGGGTGTCGTAATTTCCGGCGAGAACATCAGGATGAAGAAGAAGGTCTTGCAAGAATTCGATGTTGGTCGTGAGCCCCAAAAATACGGTTTTCTGGAGCGCCATCTGCATGCGACGCAAGGCATCTTTGCGCTCCTCTGCATACACAACGATCTTTGCGAGCAAAGGATCGTAATGGGTGGTGATAGGCGAACCCTCAGCAATGCCATTGTCTACGCGAATTCCCGGCGCTTCGGGCAGGATCACCTGGTGTGCGGTTCCGGTCGCCGGCAGGAAGCCGGTTTCTGCGTCTTCGGCATAAATGCGGCATTCGATGGCGTGTCCGCGCTGCTGAGCTTCATTTTGTGTGAAGGGCAAACTTTCTCCGGCGGCAATGCGCAGCTGCCATTGCACAAGATCGAGGTTGCAAACCAACTCTGTGATTGGATGTTCCACTTGCAAGCGGGTGTTCATTTCAAGGAAATAGAACGTTCGCGTTTGCGGGTCGACGAGGAATTCCACAGTGCCTGCGTTGGTATAGCCCACGCTCTTTGCTGCTGCCACCGCGGCGGAGCCCATTTCCTCGCGCAATTTATCGTTCAACAATGGCGAAGGGGTTTCCTCCACGATCTTTTGACGCCTGCGCTGTAATGAACATTCGCGCTCGAAGAGGTGAACAAGATTGCCCTGCTGATCGCCGAGTATCTGGAACTCGACATGACGCGCGAGCGGTAAATACTTTTCCAGGATCAAGCGTTCGTCGTGAAACGCGTGCTTCGCTTCGCGTCGGGCAGCGGCGATAGCATCGTCTAAATCATCTTGACGTTCAACGATGCGCTGCCCCATTCCGCCACCACCGCTAGAGGCTTTCACCACGACCGGAAATCCGATTTTCTCCACGGCCTTGGCAAATGAAACCGGATCGTCCTTCCCCTGATAACCGGGTAGTACAGACACGCCAGCTTCTTCCGTGATGGCACGCGCCCGCGCCTTATCGCCCATGGCGCGCATGGCGGCAGGCAGCGGCCCCACCCAGACCAGCCCCGCAGCGATGTTTGCTTCGGCGAAATCTGCATTCTCGGCGAGGAAGCCGTAGCCAGGGTGCACGGCCTTGGCGCCGGTTTGTTTCGCCGCGGCTATGATGCGCTCAATAACCAAGTACGAAAGGCTGGCTTCCGGGGGCCCGATCTCAATTACCTTGTCCGCCAGCCTCGTGTGCAGCGCACCGGCGTCGGCTTCCGAGTAAACGGCTACTGTTTCGATGCCGAGCTCGCGGCAGGCGCGAATGATGCGAACAGCGATCTCGCCGCGGTTGGCGATCAAGAGCGGGGAGAGTGATGCAAAATCCTTTGCGGACATCAACCGCCTGAAGCGACCAGCACCAATCCGACGGCGACGTTCATAAAGGCCAGCACCCAACCGAGTTGCTGCGTCAGTTTGTTGCTTGAAAAAACCATAATTCCGACAATCCCCCAGATCGCCGAGCTCAAAATCAGCACACCGTTCTCCAACCTGGGGAACAGCACCGCCGCCAGGCGCCCGCCGATCGCCAGGTCAGCGCTTAAAAGCAATCGAACGAATGCTGGAATTTCAATCGAAATTAGCGCTAAAACCACCACCAGATGCCCACTGACCCCAACTAATGCTCCCACAATTGCACTTCCCATTGATGTTATCTCCTCTCACGGTAAGAGATTTTGATTTGTATAGCATAAAGCGGGGTCTTAGGCCCGCCACGCAATCAGTCCCGCTTTCTCACAAACCATTCTTTAAAATCTTTGGACCTCCCATCGTCTGCAAAGCGAACCAGCCAAATATTGCTGAAGGTTCCCACGTTGCCTTTGTATACGGTAGTGCCGAGTACGACACCCAGGTCGCCGTCAACGGCCAGTACTTCGTAACCGAAGGTCCAGTCCTGCGGCTTGTCACCGATGCCGATCCAGCCCTCGATGATGGCGTCGCGTCCTACCCAGGGTTCGTCGAACGGGCCGGTCGAGTAAGTCGCATCTTCAGTGAAGAGGGCAGCGACCTCTTGTGGTTCATTGCTCTTCCAGGCTGTGACATAGCCTTCAAGCCATCGTTTGACGTCTTCTTTCGTCACGAGTTTTCCTCCGGCTTTTTAACCCAGTACTCGCGGAACTCGCGGCAACGCCCGTCCTCGGCAAGCACGATGGTCCAGATATTCGCGTAGGCCGTGCCGTAGGTGTGATATGTGGTGAGACCTTCCAGCACACCGGTATCGCCCTCAATAGCCAGCCACTTGTGTTCAAAGCTCCACTCGCCCTGGGTATCCGCGCGGCTCAGCCAGCCTTCCACGATCTCCGACAGCCCTCGCCACGGCTCGCGGAACGCCTGCGTTAGATACGTTGCATCCTCAGTGAACAATGCCTCGATATCTTCGCGAGCATTCGTCTTCCAGGCTTTGATGTACCTTAGCACCCAGTTTTCAAACGCGTCGCGTTTTACTGTCGTTTGATCACTCATGCCTCACATCCTGAACACGCCGAACCCGCCCGGTTCGCGTGGTGCGCGAGTCACCACGGCTAGGGCAAGGCCGAGTACGGTGCGGGTTTCAACGGGATCCAGGATGCCGTCGTCCCAGAGGCGCGCAGTTGAATAATAGGGGTGGCCTTCGTGTTCGTATTTATCCAGGATCGGCTGCATAAGCTCGGCGCGCTGTTTCTCGCCCAGTTTCTTCTTGCTTTCGCGCTCAAGCTGATCCTGCTTGATGGTGAGCATCACGTTGGCGGCCTGTTCGCCGCCCATCACGCTGATGCGCGCATTGGGCCACATCCATAAGAAACGCGGCTCGTAAGCGCGCCCGGCCATCCCATAGTTGCCGGCGCCGAAGGAGCCACCGATGATGACCGTAAGTTTTGGCACAGTGTTGGTGGCCACGGCGTGCACCATCTTGGCTCCGTCTTTGGCGATCCCGCCCGCTTCATATTCGCGGCCTACCATGAAGCCGGTGATGTTCTGCAAGAAGAGCAGCGGAATGCCGCGCTGCTCGCAGAGTTCGATGAAATGCGTGCCCTTCAGCGCGCTTTCACTAAAGAGCACGCCGTTGTTCCCCAGGATGCCGATCGGGAAGCCGTGAATGCGGGCGAAGCCGCAGACCAGCGTTTCGCCGTAGCGCGCCTTGAATTCACGGAAGCGGCTGCCATCCACGATGCGGGCGATCACCTCGCGCACATCGTAGGCCTCACGAAAGTTTGCGGGCAGGATGCCGTAGAGCTCAGCGGCATCGTACAGCGGGTCTTCGGGGGCTGCCACCTCCACATCGAGATAGGGCACTTCGTTAAGCGTTTCCACGATCTCGCGCAAGATGGCAATTGCATGGTCGTCGTTCTCGGCGTAATGGTCGGCGACGCCGGAAAGGCGGGTGTGCACATCTGCGCCACCCAGGTCCTCGGGGCTTACTTCTTCGCCCGTAGCCGCCTTCACCAGCGGCGGTCCGCCGAGGAAGATGGTGCCGGTGCCCCTCACAATGATGGCTTCGTCGCTCATGGCGGGTACGTAAGCGCCGCCGGCTGTGCAGGAGCCCATGACGGCGGCGATCTGCGGAATGCCGCGGGCGCTCATCTGGGCCTGGTTGTAGAAAATGCGCCCGAAATGCTGCTCATCGGGGAAGACCCGGTCCTGCATCGGCAAAAAGGCGCCTCCCGAATCGACTAGGTAGATGCAGGGCAAATGGTTTTGCATGGCGATGGTTTGGGCACGCAGGTGCTTTTTCACCGTGAGCGGGTAATAGGAGCCGCCTTTGACGGTGGCGTCGTTGGCCACGATCATCACTTCGCGCCCGCTCACGCGCCCGATGCCGGTGACGATGCCCGCACCAGGGGCGTCGTCTTCATAAACGCCGTGTGCGGTGAGTGGCGAGAGCTCCAAAAACGGGGCGCCGGGGTCCAGGAGGCGATCGATGCGCTCGCGAACGAAGAGCTTGCCGCGTTCCTCATGGAGTTTGCGCGCTTCGGCGCCGCCGCCCTGGCGCACCGTAGAGAGCTTTGAACGCAGGTCTTCAGCAAGGGCGCGGTGATGCGCAGCGTTGCCCTTGAACTCAGCGCTTCTGGTATCGATGTGGCTGGCGAGCGGTTCCATAGGAGCAAACGTGATTATAAGCGCCTGTCCTTCACGGGAAGAATATGAGATGTAATATGTAACATGTAATATTGGGGGAGAGTCCCCCTGACACATTAACACATTACACGTTGACAAGAATATCGAAGTCCTGAGGTCTGGGGGTCTTGAGGTCTCGAAGTCCATGAATTGACATCCTGACCTCTAGATTTCCAGACCTCTGGATGCTCGAAAGATATTATTCCGCGGCACCCCATCCCCCGAAGTAAGTATTACTTGACAAGACCATGCCAGGGTGTAAAGATGTTGTTTGGAAATTGGATGTGGGCGAGCAAACAACCCTCACGACGTTGTCTTCGGCAAATCTCAGGGCAGGCTTACGACTTTGCCATCGGAAAACCACGGGGGCAAGCTTTGACAAGATTTCCTCCCCAGGCAGGCTTAAAAACCAGGAAGTATTAGAGCATAAAAAATCGATTTCGATAAAAATACAAGGGTTTTGTCAAGGCAAAGCTTCTACTCCATAGCGTCAGACCCGGCCGCTCTGACGAGCTTAAGCAATACGGCGGTCAACACATCCAGATTTTCTTCGACAGGTTTAAAGAAGGACAGATGGGATTGGATAAAGCGATCCAAAGCGGCCTCCGTTACCCTGATGCCCTTAGGGGTAGGTGATATCGTAAAGGCCCGCTTATCCTCCGTGGAGATCACGCGCTTGACGAGCCTTTTGCGTTCCAAGGCGCGAATTGATTGCGAAGTAGTCATGGGGTCAATTTTGGTGATCTCTGACAGGAGGATCTGCGTCGCTTCGTTCCCCTGCCCGATAAGACGGACGATATTCCCCAGGATGACGGCTTGAGTGCCGGAAATGCCCAAATCGCTTAAAGCGGCATTCAAATGCCGCTGCCACAACTTGGAGACCTGCCACAGTAAGAAACCGGGGATCTTTTCAGCATTCTCGCTGTAATCCATCTTGACAATGGTCATAATTGATAAGTATACTTATTATATTATGAAATCCACAACACTCACGCGACTTTTTAGCTTGCTTTCACTCATTCTGATTGCCTGGGGTATTTATTTTACGGCCTGGGGCTTCGAATTCTTCGCTGAGGTGGGCATTCTGCCTGCAGAGAGCCTGGTTTCCTGGGAGGGCGCAATTTATGGATCCATGATGATCGGGTGGGGAGTAACGCTTTTCATCGTCGGTCGTATTGCGATCCAGAGGAATGACGCTGAAACCCTCAAGGCAATCCTACTTGGCTTATCGATATGGCTAATCCTTGAGTCCGTGTTTTCAGCTTACCTGAAGGTTTGGTTTAACATTGGTGTTGCTCTTGGAGTCTTGGCTCTTTTCGGCGTAGTCTTGCGGCAAGCCATAAGCGTAAGTTCTACGAAATCCAAAAGGTCGTAGGAGATTCAAATGCTAACACTCTTGCCTTACCTCAGATGGCTTCATATCCTTGGCGCCATCGCCGCCTTGGGCGCCAATTTCACGTACCCAATCTGGTTGCGGCTGGCTCGTAAAGAACCCGATTCCACCGCCTTCGCTGTGCGCGGCATTGAGGCGGTAGAACGCGTCGCTAATGCAGGGTATGGACTGCTTTTAATCACGGGGATCGCGATGATCCTGATCGGAAACATACCGTGGACAACGCCATGGTTGCTTTCGGGCATCGTTCTCTTTGTTGTGGTTGGATTTACCGCCGGAGTCTTTTACGTTCCGGCGCAGAAGAAACAAATCGCTTTCGCCGACAAACCAACAAGTCCCGAATACCTGGCCGCTGAGGAGCGCGCTAACCGAGTAGGAGTTCTTGTAATCCTATTAGTCATACTGATCGAATTCCTGATGACGGTGAAACCGCGCCTTTGGGGATAGCTGCGCCTTCTCAGGCTTCGTCGTGCACTCAGAATAATGATCTCTTTGACGGGGGCAGCATTCTTCCACGAAGCAAACTAATAATCTCGTTTCGGATGCAAGAGATTTCTCCCTTACGGTCGAAATGACAATGGCGGAGCCAAAGCCTCGCCATTTTGATAGGGTGAGGTGTTTAACTCCTGAAATAAACCACGGTTACGCCTTCGCCACCGAGGTGGTTGTCGGCGGTTTCGTATCGCTCGACATAGCTGCGCTTGTCGAGTTCGCTTTTTACCATTTCGCGTAAAGTTCCGGTCCCCTTGCCGTGGATAATGCGCGCCGAGCGCAAACCGGAAGCGTAGGCAGCATCCAGGTAGCGGTCGAGATTGACCGTGGCGTCCTCATAGCGCTGCCCGCGCAGGGAGATCTCGCCGCTTACGGCATCGGGAAAGATTTGGATGTCTTCCCATTTCTCCGCTTCGCGGCCGTTGGTAAATTCTGCTTCAGGCAATAACTCTAAATCGCCGAAGCGTACGCGAGCGCGTAAAGCGCCGATCTGAACCTCGGCTTCCGCTTCGGACAGCGCGGTAACAATGCCTTCGCGTCCCAGACTGCGCACGCGGACCGAGTCGCCGAGGCGCAAGGGTCGATCCGGCGCAGATTCTTCAACCGTTTTGCGACGCGCGGGTTGTTCCACCTTTTCTTCGAGCTCATCGGCAGCTCGCTTGATGACTTGAACATTTTCCAGGGGCTGGCGAGCGCGAGCCAGTTCGGCTCGCAGTTTACGAATTTCCTCTTTGACCGCATCGAGTTCCCGTTCGGTTTGGCGGCGCGCGGTTTCCAGGACCTCAATACGCTCGTCTTCGATCCTTTCCAAACGTTCGGCGAGCTCGGCGCGCAGCGCTTGAGCGGTGCGTTGAGCTTCATCGGCGCGGGCACGCGCTTCGCGCGTGCGGTCGCGCTCGCGGTGGATCTCGTCCAACAGATTCTCGGCTTTGAGTTCGCTGGGATCGATAGCGCCGCGGGCGGCTTCGATGACCTCTCCGGGCAATCCGAGGCGCTGTGCAATTGCTAATGCATTGGAGCGCCCCGGAAGTCCAATCACGAGGTGATAAGTAGGGGCAAGCGTCTCCAAATCAAACTCAACCGAGGCGTTGACTACGCCTTTGGTTGCATGTGCGTATGTTTTCAATTCCGGATAATGCGTGGCGACGAGTGTTGTGATGCCGCGTTGAACGAGATGATCCAGCAGGGCGCGCGCCAGCGCGGCGCCTTCCTGCGGGTCGGTACCGGCGCCGAGCTCATCAAGGATGACGAGGGATTTCTGATCGGCCTGCTGCAGGATGCGGATGATGTTGGTAATATGGCCGGAAAATGTAGATAACGATTGCTCGATGGATTGTTCGTCGCCGATATCGGCGTAAATATCTTCGAAGTAAGAGAGATGGCTCTCTGCGTCCACAGGGATGTGCAGGCCGCTTTGCGCCATGAGTGCAAGCAGGCCGACCGTTTTCAGGGTTACTGTTTTGCCGCCTGTATTTGGACCCGTAATCACCAGGCAATAGTTCTCCGGAAACAATTCGATATCGAGCGGTACACCTGTGGTGGAATCAAGAAGCGGGTGCCGTGCACCCAATAGGCGCAGCGTGACGCCGGGATGATCCCTCGTCGCCAACAAGTTGGCTCCTCGGGACTGGCGCGGTTTCATCACGATCAGTTCAGGTTGGGTGGCGCGGAGTTCTTCCGCGTACTTGGCGCGCGCAAACGCCAGGTCAATGCCTGCGAGACCATGGACGACAGCGCGGATCTCATTAGAATGCTCGCCCACCTGGGAGCTGAGCGCTCGCAGAATGTGTTGTTCCTCATCACGCTCGCCCAACTGCATTTCACGCCAACGATTGTTTAGGTCGACCACTTGGAGGGGCTCAACAAACAACGTGGCGCCAGACGAGGATTGATCGTGCACCACGGCTTTGACGCGCGAGCGAGCATCGGCACGGATGGGCAGCACATAGCGCCCATCGCGCTGGGTGACGATGGGTTCCTGCAGGGCTTTGGCGAACGGTTCGCTGGTGAGCAGTTTTTGCATGCGCGCCAGCAAGCGGTCATGCGCCACAGCAAGTTCGCTGCGGATGGTAGCCAGTTTCGGAGAGGCGGAATCGAGGATTTCGGCTCGGGCGGAAATTGCTTTGCCAATGGAATCCACAACGCCGGGCGGACTCGGCATCTCCGCGGCCCGTTTCGCCAACAAGGGGTAGGTTTCTGAGGAATCCACCAGCAGCCGGGCAAGGTTCTTCCCCGCTACCAAGGTGCCTTTCACATCCAAAAATTCCCCCGGGGTGAGGATCAGGCCTCGGCGCGCATTGTCCGCGAACGCACGGATATCGCGGGCGCCGCCAATGGTGTTTTGCGGTCGATCCCTGAACAAACGCCGGGCTTCTGCGGTCTCGGCCAGGAGTTGGCGGGCTAACTCGATGCTGGGCGCCGGGCGGAGGGAGCGAGCGAGCTCGGCGGAAACGGAAAAGGCCGCATGTCGGGCCAACCGCTCGAGGACCTTGGGGAATTCAAGCGTTAAATGCGCTTTTTCATCCATCGTTTTTGAGTGTATCACCTAAGAATGTCTTGAAGTCTTGAGGTCTAGGAGTCTGAGGGGTCAAGCCATATTGTGCGTGATTTCACAATGAGAACACGACTGTTTGTTGATTCATCATATGAAATCTTGTAGAATCTTAATCCAGGGATGCGTTAACCAATCTGCATGGCGGTCCCGCCCTACAAGATTGGTTTTAACGCATGGAGCCCGCGTGGACGTGATCAAGGTTTCAGGCTCTTCCCGAACCTCCGCTGTAGCCGGCGCCATCGCCGGCGTATTCCGCGAACATAAGCATGCAGAAGTGCAGGCTATAGGCGCCGGGGCCGTTAACCAGGCGGTCAAGGCGCTAGTTTTGGCGCGCGGATACTTAAAAGAGGACGGCTACGACGTGATTTGCACCCCCGAATTCGTCGACGTGGAAATCGACGGCAAGGTGCGCACAGCGATCAGGATCATTGTAGAGAGCCGCTCGGTGGCACCGCAAGAGATACCGCACATTGATGCGTCAGGGCAGGAAACGATTCAACCTGAAGAGGCTCCAGGAGCCTCGATTGGGAGAAACGCCGCTGAATAGCGGCGTTTTTTAATCCACGCTGTAGTGG
>JBOGUK010000202.1:0-4079 GCA_050695915.1 Anaerolineales bacterium | reverse complement strand
ACTGACTACCATCACCACGATCACGATCCTTCGAAAAGTCAGTGAATCCATCTTTCCCAGCAAGCGCTTACCTGCGAAGCTTCCTAATCCGAGACCAGAAAAAGGCCGACCAGGATTTGCAGCCATTCAACTTCGATCTGTGTGAAAACGTAGGCGCCCAGAAAAGCCCCGACCATGGAGCCTGGTATGTGATATTTTCGCCACGCTCCAATTGATATCCCTCCAGAAGATCCACAGCCTGATGGGTCGGCTGATTTCCTCCCCAATCGAGAGCGCAGGCGCAACTGCTCTTGCCCCAACCGCAAAGCTGACCACGGGCACCAGCAGGAGCGAGCCTCCGCCTCCGCCGACGGTGCTGATCACATATCCAATGAACGCGGCAACCGAGATAATTGCATAACTCATGCGCTTTAAACTTCTCTGGTACCCAATTCTTCGGCCAACTCCGCGAGCGCCCCGCCCGCGTCCGTCTCCGGCTTTGCCGCTGCCAAAGCCTCGAGCGCTTCAGTAGTAAGCCGGTTGGACTGCTCACGCGCGTAATCCCGCCCCCCTTCGGCTTCGAGCAAATCGGCCAATTCGCGCACTTCGACGGAATTCACGCCGCCGTTTTTCCAGCGCCTGGCGAACTCACCATTTTGATTCAGGGCGAAGAGCACTGGCAATGATTTCTTACCGCTCAGCAGATCACTATGTGCAGACTTCCCCATCTCATCCGGGTCGCCCCAGATCCCCAGTAAATCGTCGTGCACCTGGTAGGCCAGTCCAAGCTTTTCCCCGAACACCATGTATGCTTTGAGCTGCACTCCACCCGCGCCGGCGACAAGTGCGCCGAGGTGAGTACATGCCCTGATCAACATAGCGGTCTTCCCCCAAACCATCGGCCAATATGCATCGGTACTTAGTTTCTCCATGCTCTCATATGCCAAATCCAGATGTTGCCCCTGTGTCAGCTGCAAGCTTGTGCGCGGGAGCAGTCGCGCGGCTTCCAAATAGACGAGGGAAGATGAGGCTGTTTCTAGATCCTCAAGCGCCATGTGCGCAAGCGCGAACATGGCGTCGCCGGCATTAATCGCTTGCGGCACTCCGTGGAGATGCCAAAGGGTGGGGCGACCGCGGCGCTGCTCGCTCTTGTCCTGAATGTCATCGTGGATGAGCGAAAAATTATGCAGCAATTCCACTGCCGCTGCCGCCGGCAATGCCTTGTGCCACTCATCTTGGGCTGCCGCTGTGCAAAGCAGCAGCAGAGTAGGGCGGATGCGCTTTCCCGTCGCGCGTGGACCTGCACCCTCACCTTCCCAACCCAGGTGATAAGTGAGCATGGCGTGCAGCGCCTCTTGCCCTTTGCTGGAGGCGCGTTGTACTACAGCTTTGAGCGCCTCTTCGATCGCAGGCAGCATCGCAGCCCGGTATTGTTCCAATGCCATACTTTTAATGAATGGGATCGCGTACTACGAGTGGAACGCGTTGCAGCGTTGCAATATCCCCGGCGCCGGCAGCGAACATACAAACCTGCAGTTCCCGCTTTACTTGCCGCAAAACCTGAACGGATTCTTCAGTGGATTTCGCCGCTGCCTTCAAATAGGGGCTCGCCATCCCGCCGAGTTCCGCACCCAGCGCGATGCACTTGGCGATATCAACGCCGGAGCGAAGCCCACCGGACGCGAAAATACGCATATTGCGCAACGCCTCGCGGATTTGGATGATGCTGTCCGCAGTAGGAATGCCCCAGTCGGCAAAGGCGCCAGCGAGGCGGGCCTGGCTTTCGTTTTCCGCTCGATACATTTCAACCTGAGTCCAGGACGTGCCGCCCGCGCCCGCTACATCAATGGCTTGTACTCCCGCCTTGGCCAGTTGCTTTGCGGTTTCGGCTGAAATTCCCCAGCCCACCTCCTTGACCACTACAGGGACGGGAAGCTGTTTGCACATGATCTCGATCTTGGCTAGCAATCCGCTGAAGTTCGTGTTCCCCTCGGGCTGAACGGCTTCCTGCAGCGCGTTGAGATGCAGCATGATGGCATCCGCCTCGGCCATTTCCACCGCGCTGCGCAGATGATCCAGCCCGTATCCGTAATTGAGTTGCACCGCGCCCAGGTTGGCGAAAAGCAAGATGTCTGGCGCGACATTCCGGACCCGGTAGGTGGTGACAAGGCGCTTATCTTCCAGGGCAGCCCTCTGCGAGCCGAGGCCCATCGCGACGCCTTCGGACTGTGCGGCTTCCGCAAGCCTTTGGTTGATCTGCGCAGATTCTTTGCTGCCGCCCGTCATCGAGGAAATGAGTAGTGGAACCTTTAGTCTCTTCCCGAAAACCTCGACGCTTGTATCAACCTGTTCGAGGTTCAGTTCGGGCAGCGCATTATGCAGAAAATGATAACGTTCCAGGCCGGTTGTGAGACTGGAACGCACATCTTCGTCTAGATTTATGCGAATGTGGTCGTCTTTGCGGGCGCTCGTGGGCGTAACTTTCGCCATGAAGGGGTGTTCCTGCGTTGAGAAGGGTAGTTTACCAGCCGTATTTTAAGCTGTCAATTTATCGCTTGACAGCCTAACTCGGAACGGTAAAATCACCCCTCTTACTCTTTTTTGAAACAAATGGAGGCAGTGTGGCCGATACCTATGACCAGGTGAAATTAACAATTGTCGAGCTGCTCGGCGTGGATGAAGGAAAGATCACCCGCGAGGCTCGTTTCCGTGAGGACCTGGAGGCGGATTCGTTGGATATCGTGGAACTGATCATGGCTCTGGAAGATCGTATGAGCATCGAAATTTCCGATGAGGACGCCCAGAACATCACCACGGTAGGACAGGCTGTGGATTATATTGACGGACAAAAAAAATAACCTGCCTTCATTGAACTAAAAAAGCGCGGCCCCTGCCGCGCTTTTTTTGTTTTAACCAGCCATGGGACGGCTGCAGTTGCACTGCAGCCCTGCTTCCAGGCCGCCAGTGCAAACTGCTGGGCATCAAATCAGTTTCGAAATTGTTATTGCAAACGGATCGTAGTTCTTAGTATCAGCGGCGATTCTATGATCTCCTATTTGGTAAAGCGAGCAAACTCATCCGGAAGAGGAATTCCAAACTTTTCGCATAAGGCCGAGACATCCTGAAAGTCATTTTCATCCAGTTCGTACCTCGAATGAAATTTCACCATCCAATCGGGAGAAATGCAGCGTACTGAATGACCGGCGATTGTGCCCTGCCCTGTTAAGGACTCAGCGGGATACATTACGCCTTTATCGACAGGACCGTAAAGTCCATTGCCATGTTCATCGAATACGATAGAGTGTACATCCACCAGCCTTCCGTTTTGATCCCCAAGAACGAAATTCCAATCGCTAGTGTCGTCGCGTGGGACGTCCGTAAATCCTCTGACCTCAAGAAACTTGCGGAGAGCTCTCACATCCTTTTGTTCAATCACGATGTCCACATCTTCATGTTCACGAGTTTGCTTCTCGAGCAGCGCGTCAACGCCCCAACCGCCATCAATCCAAATGTCGATGCCGATGGCTTCCAGATCTTGATACAAAGTGATAACGTCTTGCGCGCTGGTATCTGGTTTCTGATTTCTTTCGTTCATTCCCCTCAATAATAATCAGGCTTATCGCCTCAACAACTCCGCCATCTGCTCCGGATGGTCCGCCATCTGTACGCCAGCCTGTTTCAGCGCTTCAATCTTATCCGCGGCGCTCCCGGAGCCGCCTTCCACGATGGCGCCAGCATGCCCCATGCGCTTGCCTGGAGGCGCTGTGCGACCGGCGATAAACCCGACCACTGGTTTGGTCATCCCTTTGTTGACGAACTCCGCAGCTTTTTCTTCGTCGGTCCCGCCGATTTCGCCGATCATCACAACCTTATCCGTGAGGGGGTCTTCTTCAAATAGCTGCAATACGTCTATAAAGTTCAAGCCTTTCACCGGGTCGCCGCCGATACCAACCGTGGTGCTCGTTCCCATGCCGACAAGTTTCAGAGCGTAAAGTACTTCATAGGTCAGCGTTCCTGAGCGCGACACGACGCCGATGTTTCCTGGGATTGCGTTGTCGCCAGGGATAAAACCGATCTTCGTCTCTCCCGCGGTTAACAAC
>JBOGUK010000201.1:0-3830 GCA_050695915.1 Anaerolineales bacterium | reverse complement strand
ATGCGTTTGGTGCATTGGCCGATCTTGATCTTCGCCTTGGAGTCCTTCAGGAAGCGGTCGGCAACTGGGAAAGGGCCGAATCAGCTCTTGAAGCGCAGCAAACCTGGGGCGGCATCCCTCTGCCCTTAAGCGGCTGGGTGTTCATCCGTAAAGCCGAGACACTCTATGAGTGGGATGATTTGGCCAAAGCGCGAAACCTCCTTCAGCGCGGAATGCAGCGCGCAGAACTCGGCGGAGACGCTCGTACGCTGCTTGCGGGTCATCTATTGGCTGTTCGGATAGACCTTGCGGCCGGAGAAACGCAAAGGGCCTCCGAAAACATGGAGTTGGCCCGCCCCTATGTCGAGGAAACTCCTTTCTCCGAGTGGACCGCGCGCTTTCAACGCCAGCAAGTGGATCTATGGCTTGCTGAGAATAGGTCTCGGCCGGCCATCATCTGGGCAGGAGAACTTCTAAAAAGTGGAATTTTCGATACGCGACCGGACAGTGAACTGGCGCAATTGGCTGTTGTGCGTGGCCTGCTCTGGGGCGGAAAGTCTGAACTGTTCCCCCAGATGCGCCATTTGCTCGGTCAAATTGAGTCCTCGGCAAGCAAGGATGGGAAAACTGGCATCTTGATTGAAGCGAAGGCGACGAGCGCACTTCTCGAATGGGCTAATGGCGACTTGCCGGGCGCGCTTGCTAAGTTGAACGCTGCCCTGGAGTTGGCGGAACCCGAAAGGTTCCGGAGGCTGTTCGCCGACCTCGGGTTACCTATGTGGAAGTTGCTTCAGGAAGCCAACTCACGAGGAGTAAGTCCGGACTATATTCAGGAGTTGCTGGCTGCATTTCGCGTGAAACCTAAGGATTCCGGATTGGATGTGTTGCTTCCCGATTCGCTGACCCACAGGGAGAGAGAAGTGCTCATGCTGCTTGTCGCCGGGCTCACCAACCGGGAGATCGGCGTTCAGCTGGTGATCTCCCCCGAAACAGTTAAAAAGCATACGGGGAATATTTACGGCAAACTCGGGGTGAAAAACCGCATGGAGGCTGCAAAAGCAGCTCGCAAGCTTAAGATCATCAACTAGTTCCACCAGACTAAAAATACCCCCGCAAAATACCCCTATGGGGGCATGACGAATCGTGCTCCGAATTCTATGCTCGTGTACATCAAATTTTCTGGAGAACACGAGCATGGAATTGTCAATAACGGCCGGGATCATCTCCACCACTATCTTCGCCTTCAGCATGCTCCCCATGCTGGCAAAAGCCTATGTTTCCAAAGACCTGAGTTCATACAGCCTTGGTTACATCGGCCTCAATAACGTTGCCAACGTCATTCACTCTTTTTATGTGTTCAGCCTGCCCTTAGGGCCGATCTGGTTCCTCCACAGCTTTTACCTGCTCTCCGCTGCTTTGATGCTGATTTGGTATTTGAGATACGAACGGGCTTCAGCTGATAGGTAGAGCCGAATCGTAATTGAAAGGATTTGCTATGAAAGCGAAACACTACGATACTATCGTCATTGGGGGTGGGCAAGCTGGACTTGCTGTTGGCTATTTCTTAGCCAAACATGGAAAATCATTTGTAATTTTGGACGCCCACCAGCGCATTGGTGATGCCTGGCGAAAGCGATGGGATTCCCTCCGGCTATTTACACCCGTAAGCCTCAACGGCTTGCCCGGAATGCGTTATCCGGCTCCATCGCATTATTTCCCGACAAAAGACGAGATGGCAGATTACCTCGAGGCTTATGCTGCGCGTTTCGAATTGCCTGTTCGAACTGGAATAAAGGTGAACCATGTCAGACGGAACGGGACTTCCTTTCAGGTGAGATCCGGGGAAACGAGTTTTACTGCAGATAACGTGGTGGTCGCCATGGCGAATTATCAGATCTCGAAGAGACCTGCATTTGCATCCGATATCGATTCCGATATCCTGCAAATGGATTCGAAAAACTATCGCAACACCGGCCAATTGCGTGAAGGTAGCGTGTTGGTCGTGGGTGCAGGAAACTCAGGCGCTGAGATCGCACTGGAAACTGCAAAGACTCATCGAACGTTCTTATCTGGACGGGATAATGGAGCAATTCCATTGCGCATCGATGGATTTATTGCGCAAAAGTTATTTTTCCCGGTCATCCTTCCTTTTATAGGAAAGATCCTGTTGACCGTTGACACGCCTGTTGGAAGGAAGATGCGGCCAAAATTCCTGAGCAAGGGCGATCCTCTCTTCCGCGTAAAGCCCAAGGATCTCGCTGGCGCGGGAGTCGAGCGCGTCCCCAAAATAGTCGGGGTACAAAGAGGAATTCCAATGAGCGAAGATGGCCGCAAATTCAAGGTAGGTAGCATCATCTGGGCCATAGGCTTTCATCCGGACTTTTCCTGGATAGACCTTCCAGTCTTTGAAGGTGGGACGAATTACCCCCAACCAAGGCACTACCGCGGCATAGCCAAAGATGAACCCGGGCTTTATTTTGTGGGTCTTAAATTCCTATACAGTCAGGCGTCCAGCGTCGTTGCAGGCGTGGGCAGGGATGCAAAGTACGTTGTGGACGCTATCGCAGCGCGGAATTCTGGGGCCGCGTGAGAGAGCGGTATCCTACTTGGCAGGGGTGGTAGCGGTCAGTTCGAAACCTCCAGTTCGCCAGTCTTCGCCATCGCTGCCCGCACCTCGGCTGCCAGCAATCCCTTTGCGGAGCGCAAAAAGATTAGAACGCCTTTACATCGTGGCACGAAGTCCCTACTTTTAGCAAATCTATGTCATTAATATCTCCTCAACTAAGCGAGACGTAACTCGTTGAGCGGCTGGATGAGCACCGCGAAAATATTTAACGGAGTAAGGTGGAAAAGTGAAATTAAACCTCAAGGAGCACAGATGAACGATCGCAGGAGTGCCGTTATCAAACAACCTTGCGGCGGATGGAAGTCGCTATGTCCTTGCCACACCTACAACACCTACAACATCTGCAACACTTGCAACAACCTCAACATCCGCAACACAACCCGAAACAGTTAACGAGTGAGGGGGGAATAATTAACCTGATGGGGGAGGAGAAAACCAATGTGAGCTACCACACATACAACGTCTACAACATCGACAAGACCTACCACTACCAGATTGACCACAACTACAACAACTACAACTTCGACATAATCTACAACTTCGACATAATCTACATCTTCAACACAGCTGACAGCATTTGGAATACCGCTCGAAACATTTAACGCAGTAAAGGGGGAAAAATAAAATAAAACCATTAACCAGTGAGGGCAAAAGTGCTCGGTAGGGACAGGTCTCCGACCTGTCCGCCCGCCGCAGGCACCCATGTAGGGACGGGTTTCAAACCCGTCCGCTCGCCGCAGGCGAGGATTCAACGAACTTGGTTTTAGACCAAAAAACATAGGGGGGAATTCTCTGCGAATGGCAAAGAAGAATCAGGGAGGAGGATGAAATTACGAAGATTGCGCCGCATTCAAGAGTGCAATCGCTTGATTCAAACGCTCCAATACTTCCTCGCGCCCAATGATCTCCATGCTCTCGAAAAGCGGCGGACTTACTTCCTGGCTGGTGACAGCATTGCGCAGCACGTTGAAAAGCGCGCCGACCTTCAAGCCGAGTTCCTCGGCCACCGCGCGCATCGGTGGCTCCATATTGGCCGCGGTGAACTCGGGCAGGACTTCGAGGATCTCGAGGGATTTGTGGAGCGCCGCTGCAGAAGCTTCGGTGTCCAGGTTTTTAATGATCAAGCTCTCTCGGGTAACCTCTATGGTTTCTTTGAAAAAGAAACCAGCAAGTCCCGGGCCCTCGTCCAGCGTGGTCATCCGCGTCTGGATCAGGGGGGTAATAG
>JBOGUK010000200.1:0-6067 GCA_050695915.1 Anaerolineales bacterium | reverse complement strand
CGCCTTCGGTAGAATGAACCCAGGCGCACGATAGCTGTAGTTAAGCTGCTATGGCGATCAAGCCGCCCAAATTGTGAATTCCGCGGCATTCTACCATAAAGTGGCGATTGTGCAACTTTCCGCAAACAAAGCCCCAAAGGTGAAGAATCACGCAATTCGATGGGATTGGACCACAGCATTTTTGTTAATCGTGGCCACGTACTTCGCCAGTTCCCGCCTTGTCACCACTAACTGGACGGAAAATCTCCTAACCATACAACTCCTGGCGATCCTGGCAACGGTCACCGGGCTGGCATTGGGTACGAGCCGGTTCCCTAGCTGGTTGGCCTTCGTATTTACGGCTGCTTATGGGTCATTCTTTATTCCCTGGCGCCTAGGCCTTTTGGTAATCCAGGCAAACGAATGGAATGACAAGTTGCAGATATTGAGCGACCGGCTCCTGTTCACCTTAGGCCAGGTGCTGCAACGAGACAACGTCACCGACCCCATCCTGTTTCTCAGCATGATGTCTCTGGTGTTTTGGGCGTCAGCAAGTTTTGCGGGTTACCGCCTTGTCAGACGCGGCGATGCCTGGGGAGCATCGTTGCCTATGGCGGTTGTGATTATTGTGATGCAAACTTACGACCCGCTCATCAGCAGACGCGTATGGTATGTGGCGGCATACCTATTATTCGCGCTACTCCTGGTAGCCAGACAGCAATTGTTGAGGCAGCGGGAAACCTGGGAAAGCAAACACATTCAGATCCCCTTATACATCGGCGCTGATCTCCTACGGGCGGCGCTTGGGGGCGCATTGATCGTCGTGCTGCTTGCATGGGTCTCCCCTGCGTTGGCATCACCTGTCGAGACGGCCGAAAACCTTTGGGATGCCCTGACGCGTCCATGGCGGGCCTTCCGGGAAGATTTCAGCCGCGCCTTCTATCCTCTTGAAGGTGCAGCGGTAAGTTCAAGCGACTACTACAGCGACACCCTGCCTTTGGGCCGCGGCAATGCGCTATCTCAATCGATCATTTTCACTGTGCAGGTCCTTGAATCAGAACAGCCTGTGCAGCGTCACTACTGGCGCGATCGCGTCTACGATACCTTTGAAGACGGAGAGTGGCAAAGCAACTTCAATCAATTTCAACGTGTGTTGCCGAACGAGGACAAGTTGATCTTTCCATTGTTGGAGGGCAGGCAGGTCGCAAGTTTTCGATTTACATCAGGCAAGCGAATCCATTTACTGCATACGGCTCCCCAGCCATTATGGGTAAGCCAGATTGCCAACCTTACCTATTCGCCAAACATGGATGGCACCTTCGATCTGGCCGCGCTGCGCGCGCCAAACGGTGTGGAATCCGGAGAAGTTTATGAAGCTGAAGGATGGTTGACCGCGACATCGATCGAGGATCTGCGCGCGGCGGGCACCACGTATCCAAGCTGGGTCACCGAGCGTTATTTGCAGGTCCCGGATGAAATCACGCAACGCACCCGCGACCTGGCTATGGAAATCAGCCAGGGCCAGGAAACACCCTACGACATTGCCCAGGCGGTTACGCAATACCTTCGGCAGAGCATTGATTATCAGGACAATATCCCCCTTGCGCCTTCCGGAGCTGAGCCCATTGATTGGTTCCTCTTTGTTCAAAAGCAAGGCTTTTGCAACTATTACGCGTCCGCAGAGGTGATGCTGCTGCGCGTCCTGGGCATCCCTGCCCGCCTCGCGGTAGGGTATTCACAGGGCGAACAGAGCAGCCAGAACTTGCTGCTAGAAAGCGAGTTCCTGGGAGGGGAAATCCTGGAGGAGCGCCTGACGGGTGAATTGTTTTACACCGTTCGCCAGCGCGACGCGCACGCCTGGCCCGAAGTTTATTTCCCAGGGATCGGCTGGGTGGAGTTTGAGCCCACCGGGAACCAGCAGGAATTGGTGAGACCCATCTCGCGCGACGCAATCCTGGCGCAAAATAGCCAAGCCACATTGGCGGAAACCCCGCAAGAGGAGCTAGCCGCTTTAACGGATGAAGAACAACTTGCAATCGCTGAAGAACTATCGGCAATCGAGGCGAATTCTTTGCAGCAGCGCCTTTTTCAAGGGGCCTTGTTTTTTGGAATCGTCGCGTTATTCGGCGTAACTGTCTTTTGGAGGCAATATCGCTTACGCGGCGGCCCTACGATCCCCGTGCTACTTGAGCGCGGCTTGGCGCGCCTTGATATTCAGCCGCCTGAGGCCCTGCGCAACTGGGCCCGGCTATCACAACTTTCCCCACTCACGCGGGCCTACATGCAGATCAACGAGTCGTTGCGCCAACTTGGGTTGCGACCGCGGCCGGGTCACACTTCCACACAACGTATTTCTCGCTTGTCGAAGGAAATCCCTCGGCTACAGACGGAACTCGAGCAGTTGGGCGCCCAATATCAGGAAAAACTGTTTGCCGCGACGAATGCAGCGGACGAGCAACAAGCAAAAGCAACGGCCTGGAAGATACGCACGGCCACAGTTCAATTAAGAGTTCGCCACGTGTGGCGGAAACTCACAGAGTGGAACCGCAGCTACAATCCCATGACGCGCTCCTGAAAGGTGCGTCACTGGCCGCTGGTATACTCAGAATTAACTCTTCCCACTGAAAAATCCAGGAGCAGTGCATGTCCACAGATGGCAATTTTCGATTGACTTATGCCACGATGTTCGACCCTCCGGACGAGCACCATACAGGCTATGAGAAAGCTGTCGAGAGCGTAAAGGGTGACCTCGGCCGGGAATATCCAATGTTCATTGGCGGCAAGGATGTAGTCGCCACAGAAAAACACGAGAATCGCTCCCCCATTGATACCAGCATGGTGCTCGGCCTCTTCCAAAGAGCGAGCGTCGATGACGCAAAGCAAGCGTTGATTGTTGCCAAGCAAGCAGCGCGCCAATGGGGACAAACTCCCTGGGAGGAGCGGATCGCACTGGTACGCAAAGCTGCCGACCTGATCGATGAACGTATTTACCAATTCGGGGCAGTTCTCTCATTAGAAGCTGGCAAGAACCGCATGGAGGCCGTGGCCGATGCGGCCGAAGCGGCCGATCTGATGCGCTATGCCTGCGACGAGATGGAAGCCAACCAAGGTTTCGTTGTGAAAATGGGCAAAGATCCACTAAGGGGATACGACGCTACTAACAAATCGAAACTGAAACCCTACGGTGTTTGGGTAGTGATCAGTCCTTTCAACTTCCCCGCGGCGCTGACCGCCGGTCCCATAGGTGCGGCGCTGGTGGCCGGGAACACGGTTGTATATAAACCTGCAGAGGACACCCCATGGACCTCTCGGCTGCTGGCGGAATGCTTCCGCGATGCAGGATTCCCTGCCGGTGTTGTCAACTACCTGACCGGGCGGGGTTCAGTGGTCGGGCAAACGCTCATTGAGAGCCCGCTGGTAGATGGCGTCACCTTTACAGGCTCAGTGGATGTGGGTATGGGAATCTATCGCACCTTTGCCCAGGGCCGTTATCCGCGCCCAACGATTTTGGAAATGGGCGGAAAGAACCCGGCAATCGTTTCTCGGAATGCGGACTTGGACCGCGCCGTGCAAGGTCTGTATCGCTCCGCTTTCGGCAACCAGGGTCAGAAGTGTTCGGCGGCCTCGCGCATTTACGTCGAGGCGCCCGTATATGACGACCTGATGTCCAAACTGGTCGAAAGCACACGCAACCTCAAAGTTGGCGACCCGACGCGAAAAGAGGTTTTCCTGGGGCCCGTGATCAATCAGGGAGCCTACGACAACTTCAAGAATTTCAATGAAGAACTCTCCCAAGCGGGAGAATTTCTCACTGGCGGCAAAGTTCTAACCCAAGGCGAGCACGGCAAAGGATATTTTTGCGAGCCGACCATCGCCGCAAATATCCCCATAGATCATCGGCTATGGAAATACGAAATGTTCCTGCCTATCACCATGGTGCACAAAATCAAAGATCTTGATGAGGGCATGACGCTGGCAAATGACGTCGATTTTGGATTGACAGCCGGTTTCTATGGAAATGCAGAAGAAGCCGAGTGGTTCTTCGATAACATCGAGGCCGGCGTAACGTATGCCAACCGGCCGCAAGGCGCCACGACGGGCGCGTGGCCGGGTTTCCAACCGTTCGGGGGATGGAAAGGCTCCGGATCCACGGGAAAGAATGCCGGGGGCCATTACTACCTTCAGTTGTACATGCACGAGCAGATCAATACGTTGATCGCATAATCACTCAATGCGCCGCATTGCCGGCTTCCTTTTTTGGCTAGGCCTCTTTGGTTTGTTCCTCAGTATCGCCGCGTTTAGCACCGGAAGCGAACGGTTTGACCTAATCTTCGGTTCGTTTGCGCTAATCGCAGCGAGTGTCTGGATGTTGCGAAGACCTGCAAAGAAATTCATGCCTCACAGGCGCTTTCGCTCCTTACGGAAGATTGGCCTAATCGGCAGCAACGATGACGTTAAGGAGGATTAGTGACGCTCATTAGGAACATTTTTATCAATCCAGCGGAACATCGCCTGCGCAGCGGTTGGCGCGTGCTTGTGCAATTCATCCTCCTGCTGGTTCTTACCTCCCTGCTGGCCTCATTATTCTTGGGCCTTGCCTCTCTTTCGGCGGCGCTGGGCTTTCTTTCAGATTTCACCTTTGTTGGCTTTGCCGGCACGACTCTATCGATAGTCATCGCCCGGCGCTGGCTGGACTGCAAAAGCGTGCGTAGTCTTGGGCTCGACCTTAATGCCGCGGTGGCGAAGGATGTATTGGCGGGGATTGTGATTGCCGGCATCGTCATGGCCGTTATTTTTTTGGCAGAATGGGCCCTGGGATGGCTTGATTTTCAAGGTTTCGCCCAACCCGCCAACAACCTCGATTTGTTCATGGGTCTTGGCTACTGGGCGCTGGCTTTCCTCCTGGTTGGGTTCTACGAAGAGTTGCTTAGCCGCGGATATATGCTCCAGAATCTTGCTGAAGGCGCGGGTATGGCATGGGCTGTCTTCATCTCTTCAGCTATTTTTGGACTCTTACACTTGGGAAATCCGGGAGCCAGTTGGGCCGCTACGCTTGGTATTCTGGGAGCGGGCTACTTCTTGGCCTACGGATATTTGCGGACCCACCAGCTATGGCTGCCAATCGGTTTACACATCGGCTGGAACTTCTTCGAGGGCCCCATATTTAGTTTTCCAGTAAGCGGACTTGAGACTGTTCATTTGATCAATCACCATGTTTCCGGCCCGGTCCTATTCACTGGCGGCGAATTCGGACCGGAAGCCGGATTGATCGTTCTTCCGGGGATGCTGGTTGGGGCGCTCTTGATCAGGCTCTATACCAGGAACCGTCAGGGAACATAAGCCGAAGATTAACGAAAAATGGGCATAGGGATAGCGGCCAAAAAGGTGAAGATATAATTTCCGCTCGTTCCATAAAAGCAGAAAACTGTAGAACTGAGGAAGAAAATTGCATAGAATAAAACTCCCTTCCATCTTTTTTGTTCTTTTGCTGGCCGGCGTGCTCAGTGCATGCGGGGGAGGCAGCGAGGAGACCTCATCGCTGATCCTCACCGAGGCTGCACAAATCGCCATTAACGGGCTCACGCAAACAGCCGCGGCTGCATCGCCAACGCCAACTGCCACCGAGGTTCCCCCGACGCCCACGGAGGCCCCGACGCAGACACCTACGTTGGAGGGGACTCCAAGTACTGCTGTTCCCACGCCCACACAGCAACAGTCGGGAGGATCTGGCAGTCCTGGATGCCTCAGGGCCGAGATGTATTACGAATCTCCGCAGGATGGAGCTCAATTTGACATCGGTGCGAGCTTTACCAAGCGATGGAGCTTCAAGAATCTCGGAACCTGTCCATGGACACCGGGCTTTTCCGTGGTGTTCATCGATGGTGACCAGATGGATGCGGAAAGCTCCGTTCCCTTTTCTGAATTCACCGAGATTAACATCCCACCCGGTGAACGCGTGAGTGTCGAAGTGACAATGTTCGCGCCGAATACGCAGGGTACCTACAAAGGATACTGGATGCTGCGAAGCGACAACGGGACCTATTTTGGACTAGGACCAACTGGGAAATCCTGGTTTTGGGTTGAAATC
>JBOGUK010000199.1:0-4916 GCA_050695915.1 Anaerolineales bacterium | reverse complement strand
ATTGATGAAGGGGGTCGTGAAAGGTCGACCGGATTCTGTAATAGGCTACTTCATCTAGCTGGTCGCGGTTTTCTCCTCCATGGGCCCTTCTGTCCAGGTATACCTATCGATGGCTCAAGGGATGGCTGCGCCAGAGTAAAAAACTTTGTAGTAAAATTCCGTGCTTTTCAAATCCGTTCACTGCCCCAAAACGGTGGACGGCTTTGCCAGAGACAGCAGGTGCGGCGTGAGCCGCTTAATTTCCTGCCGAGGTAAAGGCCAAGCGCATATTTTGCGTGTCGAGTCTTTGCTTCGTTTCTGGAAGCAAAGACTTTTTGTTTTAGGAGGTGTTGCGCTTGGCTCTAACTAAAGAACGCAAGCAAGCCATTGTGGCGGAATATGAGGAATGGCTCAGCAAGTCTGAAGCTGTCTTCCTCACCGAATACACCGGACTGGATATGTCGGCTTTCGATGACCTGCGCAAACGCGTTCGGGAGGCTGGCGGCGAGTACCACGTCATCAAAAACACGCTGGGGAAGCTCGCCTTCAAATCGGCAGGCTTGGACATTCCCGAAGAGGTCCTTCTCGGCAGCACGGCAATCGGTGTGGCTTTTTCCGACGCCCCTGGTGTGGCCAAGGCCATCGCTGATTTCGCTAAGGAAAAGGAGGCCCTAAAGATTAAAGCCGGCTTCTTCGCGGGGCAGTCTCTGACCAGTCAGGAAATCTTGCGCCTGGCCACCCTGCCGCCTATGCCGGTCGTCCGTGCTCAGCTAATGGCAATGATAAACGCGCCCGCCACACAACTCGTCCGTCTGCTCTCCGAGCCCGGACGCCGCATAGCGCAGGTGTTAAAAGCTTACGCCGAAAAGCCGGCGTCGGCGTAATGGAGATTGCAAATCAAACTTAGGAGAAGAAAATGGCAGATCTGAACAAACTAGTTGAAGAATTGGGCGAACTTAGCGTCGTTGAAGCCGCTGAGTTGGTCACCAAACTCGAAGAGGCTTGGGGCGTTTCCGCAGCCGCTCCCGTGGCGATGGCCGCCCCTGCTGCCGGCGCCGGAGCTGCTGCTCCCGCCGCGGAGGAGAAGACCGAATTTGATGTCATCATCAAAGACGCAGGCCCCAAGAAGATCGAAGTGATCAAGGTTATTCGCCAACTCACCAATCTGGGTCTTGGCGAAGCCAAGGCGCAGGCCGAAGCCGGCAATGCGAAGATCTTGGAAGCAGTTGGCAAGGAAGCCGCCAACGATGCGAAGTCCAAGCTTGAAGCGGCTGGCGCTGTTGTTGAATTAGCGTAAGTCCGATTGACCTTCAGAAAGGCCGCCCCAAATCGGGGCGGCCTTTACTTTTAAAATCTGGAGCGTCGTAATCGACATCGTTCACATCATATTAATCTTTGTGCATCGTTTACACCTAAGAGCCAGGGTTGGTCTCTCTTCAGCGCATGGCCAAATAGCCTGCGTAAACGCTATGATATAGTCGAAAACGACATGATTTGGAGTGTGTAATGGCCCCAAAGATTCTGGTCATTGAAGACGATGAAGCCATATTGAATTTCTTAAAGAGGGGACTGGGTTACGAGGGATATGAGGTCGTGCTGGCAGAAAACGGACAAAAAGGCTTAGCGCTCGCGGGGGGCGACCGCCCCGACTTGGTCATCCTCGACTGGATGCTTCCGGGAATGGACGGGTTGGAAGTTTGTAAACGCCTGCGCTCCATGGGAAAGATCCCGATCCTCATGTTGACCGCAAAGGATTCAGTCAGTGATCGTGTGCTGGGCCTGGACGCAGGCGCAGATGACTACATGGTGAAACCCTTCAACCTGGATGAGTTGAACGCCCGTATCCGCGCTTTGCTCCGCCGCACCCAGACGCCCAAACAGAAATCTTATACCTTCATGGATCTCAAGTTGGACACGGGTACACGCCGCGCTGAACGCAACGGGCGGGTCATTGACCTGACCGCGAAGGAATATGAATTGCTGGAGTTGTTTATGCGCAACCCGCGTCAGGTACTCACTCGCGAAATGATATATGATGACGTCTGGGGGTACGATTTTGGCGGTGAAAGTAACATTATTGAGGTGTATATCCGCTACCTGCGCCAAAAACTGGAAGAGAGCGGCGAGCCGCGGCTGCTGCATACAGTCCGCGGCATGGGCTACGTACTGCGCGAAGACGAATAAATGTCTTTAAGGGCCCGTTTAACACTGTTCTATACCAGTGTGCTGGCGGCGGTACTGGTCCTTTTTGGGTTGGCAGTATACGGGTTGATTTCTGTCGTCCAACTTGCCCAGGTGGACGACACCTTGGATCGAACCGCCCGTGACCTTATTTTTACTTCACGTCTTGATGAGAATGGCAATTTTTTCCTTACCCAACGTATATCTTTAGATTCAAGCGTCGTTACTCAAATCTGGGACACGAAGACTCGCCTTCTTGGCGTAAGTCCTGCGGTAGAACCTGATTCCATTTTTCGATCCCCTCTCGACCCTGAAACCCTCTTCACGGATGAAGAAGTCTTTCATACGGTGTCGGTAGGCGGCACAAGTTACCGGGTTCTCACCGTCCCATTGTTCGCCAATGGCGCCTACATCGGTGTTTTGCAAGCCGGAACGTCCCTCACTATTCTGGACGCCTTGCGTGTCGACCTGTTACGTTACTTATTGCTTCTCAGCCTTATTGCCATACTTCTGGCTGGCATGATCGGCCTTGTCATTGGCCGCAGGGCACTGGCGCCCTTGGCCACGGTAACTGATACAGCCTTGCAGATCACCCGGGCTGACGACCTTTCCCGGCGCATTCCCCTGCAGCCCGGCCCCGAAGACGAAGTGGGTCGGCTCATCTTGGCCTTTAACGACACACTGGCGCGGCTGGAAAAGCTGTTCGCCACGCAGCGCCGCTTCGTCGCAGATATCGGCCACGAATTGCGCACGCCGCTGACCGTGATCCGCGGCAACCTCGACCTGATGCACAGGGCTGGCGTGGAGGACGAGCAATCCGTACGCAGCATCGAACTCGAGGTTGATCGCTTGGCACGCCTTGTCCAGGATTTGTTAATGCTCGCCCAGGCGGAATCAGGCAAATTGCCCATGGATAAGCGGCGCGTGGAGTTGGATACTTTGCTCCTAGAAGTGTTCAACCAAGCCCACATACTGGCCGGTGAGCGCGTCAACATGGAGATCGACAAGATCGATCAGGTGCTCGTATGCGGAGATCGCGATCGGCTCAAGCAAGTGGTTTTGAACCTCGTTGCCAACGCAATCAAATACACAGGCGATTCCGGAACAGTCACCGTTTCGCTTTCGAAGCATGAAAACCGCGCCAGGTTTTCCGTGAAAGATACCGGAGTAGGAATTCCGGCAAAGGATCTCCCCCATGTCTTCGAACGCTTCTACCGCGGCGATAAATCGCGCACGCGCGGCAAGGACGGCGCCGGGTTCGGACTTGGACTTTCGATTGCGTACTGGATCGTGCGCAACCACGGCGGGGAGATTGAAGTGAAGTCGAAGTTAAGTCGCGGCAGCACGTTCACCGTCTGGCTGCCGCTGGCTACTAGGGAATGCCCCGAAGCCACATCAGATTTGCGCGAGCCAGAGCGGATCGCCGAGCCCGAGCGCGTGGCCTGATGCCTTTCAGAGGAGCCGTGCGCTCATTTTTCTGATGACAAGGTCTATGTAATTAAGCTCTCAAGACGCGGAATATAGCGATCGAGCCAATCGAGTTCGGTTTGCAGCATGTTGAGACTGTACTCGAACATGCCCTCGAGGAACAGGGGAGGCTGTCCTGCGGATTCCCAGGCATTTTGCACTTCTTCGCGGCGCTTGAGGACGGACTGGCGATACTGGCGCAGGGCGCTCGCGGAATCCTGCGGGCGGATGCCGGGCAATCCGGCGAGGCCGAGCAAAAAGGGCGATTTCGGCCGAGGGTTGGACAAAGCCTCTAGCGTGGCCTCAGCCCAGGCTTTCTGTCCCGCTGGTTGTATGGCGAAGACCTTACGCGTTGGACCGCGCCACGCCGCGGGCTCAGGTTGGCTCTTGATCCATCCGCGCTGTTCCAGTTTGTTAAGAATGTAGTAGATGGACGAGAAACCAACCTCCGTCCAATTGCGCATGCCACGCTGCTCGACGAGCTGCTCGATTTCGTAACCGTGGCGCGGCGCCTCGGCGACCAGTCCGAGGATGGCAATTTCAGCGTTAGTCATAATATTCTAGTGCTAGAATATTACACATTTTCATGGAGTCAAGCGTAATTTCCAAGTAGTCCATAAAATCGGTAGTCAGTTAATCTATACTGTCGATTATGCCGCGCGAATCCCGCAGCCAGCGAGTGGAAGCGATCGTGTTGAAGCACAGCGATTTCGGCGAAGCCGATCGCTTGCTGACGCTGTATTGCCGCGAGCAGGGCAAAGTGCGGGCGCTGGCCAAGGGAGCGCGCAAACCCGGCTCGCGCAAGGGCGGGCACCTGGAACCGTTCAGCCGCGCCTCCCTGCTGCTGGGCACCGGGCGCGATCTGCAGATCGTGACGCAAGCAGAAGCGATCAATACGCACGCAGCGCTCAGCGAGAACTTGATGGCGCTGGGGTATGCGTCCTACGTAGTTGAATTGCTCGATAAGTTCAGCGCCGATCACGATGAGAACCGCGGGCTATACCGGCTGCTGCGCGATACGCTGGACCGCCTGGCACATGGAAACGAACTGCAACTGGCCGTGCGCTTCTATGAAGTGCGGTTGCTGGAATTGGCCGGTTTCCGACCGGAATTGCAAAATTGCTCGAACTGCGGCAAAGTCATCAAACCAGAGGACCAGTATTTTTCTTTCGAACAAGGCGGCGTGCTGTGTCCTGATTGCGGGCGCACGCACCGCGAAGCGCGAACGATCACGATGGCGGCGCTGAAGATGCTGCGGCATCTGCAGCGCAGCAGCTACGAGGACGCGC
>JBOGUK010000198.1:0-14071 GCA_050695915.1 Anaerolineales bacterium | reverse complement strand
CCGTAGTTCATCGTTACCGCCCCAGCTTCCTGGGCTTCCGCCAGGGTCGCATACGGGCCAACGGGATCTCCCGATTTGAGGACCCAAAAAAGATCTTTGAAATCCGCCCCGCCCAGCAGTAGGCCGAGTGGCGGCATCAGGATGCCGTTCACCAGCGCGTTAACGATAGACGTAAAGGCAGAACCGAGCACCAGCCCGATTGCCAAATCAATTGCATTCCCCCGCATAGCAAATTCACGAAATTCTTTGAGCATCTACACTCCGGCGGTCAGGGCTGCACGCCCTCGTTTTTGCTGAATCCAAAGACCGCAATAGTCAAGGGGCGATAATCCCCTTCAACCAATTCCACACGGAGCACGTGTTTGCCCGGCTCAAAGCCTGTTACCTCAATATAACCGCCATAACTTCCAAAATGGTTCCAGATCGTTGAAACGTCACCTCGCCAGACCACTTTGCCGTCAAACAGGACTGAAGCCCAACCGATAGATTCGGTTCCATAAAATTGCACACCCATGGCGTTAACTGGCTCCTCAATCTCAGCCTCGATCCAATCCCCACGCCACCACAACACGCGATTGACTCCGTATTCCACACTGTTGGCGTGATACCTGATGGATACCCCTTCGGGAGAAGCGATATTCTCGTCGTTGGCCACGGCGACAATCGTTGGAGGAACATCGAAGGTGCGAGCATCGCCTTGATGAACATGGACCTGAAGCGCGGGATCATCAATTTGAAAAGCCTGGAACGTCGCTCTATCTTTGCAACCTTCCGGTGCATCTTCAGCGTTTCGGTTCTCGGGGCAAAGTTCCCAGGCCCCCCGGCTCAGATTGCGGCCGCGCAGCTCAAAGCTGCAGGGATCGTCAATCACCTCAAGCACCAGGTTAAAACCTTGGCGCGACCAGCGATACTCGCCAACCTCGGTACAGATAACGTCGTTAGCTAGAAATAAACGATCTCCCTCAGTACGAAACGTCGCGATGGCCACCCAGTCCTTGACTTCATAATACAAGCGCATCACGCCCCGATCCAGTTGCATCCGCCAGACTCCTCCCGCAGGCCGATATTCGGCGCACCTTAGGCAACGCCACCACAAGGGAGGGCTGTCATCCAGCCGTCCATAGATCCCATCAATGGGGCTCGTTTCGCCGAGAGGAATGGGATTCCCATTGATATCCTGGGGTTCGCGCTCTAGCAGGGCTGCCCAAGCAGGATCTGCTTCTCCTGCATGCTCTTGCAATGGCCCAGCTTGATTTGAACAGGCGGATACTAGTGTTAAAAGCAGCGCAAAATAGATGGGTTTACGCATCAGGTCAAAAAAAATTGAAGGGGTATTTTACTTGGCCTGGACGGGGTTGTGAAACCGTGGCTGGCCTAGCCGCCAGGGGTTTCTGTAGGCGTCGGGGTTGGGGTTCCCTCCACATCGGGAGTCCCCTCAATGGTTGGCGTCGGCGTGTCACTAAATCTCTGGGTGGGCGTTGGCGTTGCAAGAATCTGTGGAACACACAGCGCAGTATTTGGGTGGAGCCGGCATTCTTCCAACCTGCCTTCAAGTAAGATGCGCAGACCATCCCTGAGCGTTTCAACGCCGTCTCCCAGGATGATTAATTCATAGGCGCCATTCTCAGCGCGATGCAAGTGGAACAGGGTCGTTCCCACCCTGGAAAGCTCACCTGCGTCAGGGATAACAAGCACGTCTCTAAAAGAGAGCAAACGCACCCCGTCATCGAGCAGCAGATTCTGTGTTCGAGCATCAAGAGTGTCATAGGTACCCAATATGATGCTGGCCTCATCTTCGAACAGACTGTCATCTAGGCTTGTTTCAACTCCGGACCCATCCAGCAGTTGTCGCAGCGCAGAAATATCTTGGAACGCCTCGCTAAGTAATTCGCTATCCAAAACCACGATTTGGGCTGCATTGCCAAAAACATGTGGAAAGTCGAGCAGTTCGAACTCCGGTTGTCCGCTGAGCAAGAACGTCACCACATTGTCAATGAAGCGATCGTTATCGGCAAATGTGTTGTAAGGAGGCGTCAAAAACGTGAGATCCGGAAGCGCCAGGACGCTACCCCCGGTTGTCAGGGCCACCGCGGCCACGCCGCCTGCCGTTTCCCGCAACGAAGAAAACGTATTTTCATCTCCTGAAACAATAATTCCCTCGGAGGCGCGCAACGAATGCGCAGCTCGTACTACGATTTCCCTCACACCTTCGCTAAGAGGGCTGTCTTCAATATTTCGCAAGTAAACATTGAGATAGCTGCCATCATTGTCTACGAGGTTGTAAATGTAATCATCTTGATAAACAATCCCAAAGCGACCGGCTAAAGAATTCAGCGAGAATGTATCGCTCAGGCGTGTGGGATCGCCAACTATCAGGAGGCGGCCCCCATCACGTACAAACGACTCGACGGCCGTGACGTCCTCGGCATCAAAAGCACTGACGTTTGAGATCACAACATACGCTCGCGCGCCGCGCAGGGCTTCGCTCAACGAACCGCTTCTGTGATATTGCACCTGCCCGCCGGCAGCAGTGATCCTGCCGAATAAGAGGGTCAGCTCGGCAGGCCGGAAATTGTTGATATGCGCGGTGTCAATGACCACAGTGCCAGAGAATGCTGCAGCGGCCATGCTGGAATCCTGGGGAGGTTGGAGATTGATTTCGACGCGCGCCACTTCGTCTGTCGGAACCCGGGGCGGGATATAGATACCGTGATAGTAGAACAGCGTCCTGCCAACGAACCCAAGCAGGAATGCCCCCAGGGGAACCATCCAATAAATCCGGTTCCCTTGCCTTCTAACCCAGGCCCTTATTCCCTTGGCGGCAGGTAAAGATGATAAAAGTTTGGCCATGGCGTGTCTTCTAGCAGACTGAGATCCCAAGATTCCGCCCCCCGAGCCTGGAACCCAAGTTCGTTTTCTGCATCCGCAACTGGAAAGGTCGAGCTAAACAGAAACGTCGGATCGCCGAACACGGTTAAGCCGGTGAGATCGACGATATCGTAATTGGTCACGTTCGCCAGGTCCGCCGCTTTTCGAATAGCATCCAGGTCGGAGCCCAATTCATCGATCAGACCAATATCGTAAGCCTCGGGGGCAAACCAAACCTGTCCGGTGCTTATGAAATCTTTTTCGGGCAATAATTCAGCTCTCGATTGCCGATGCATATGCTCGAGGGCATAAAGTCTCTGCTCGTAAACGTGGCTGACAAAGGCGTTTTTTAGCGACTCCATCCCGCGGATCCAGTCCACTTCAGTGGTGCCGCTGCCTTTGAACGGCCCTGTCGTAGCTTCGAATTCGGTGGGTCGCCCCTCGCCAGGCACACCGGAGATCACTCCTATACTTCCGATAAGTGCCGCAGGTTTGGCATAGATGTAATTCGAGGCCACCGCCATGTAATACGATCCGCTCGCACCCAGATTCGCGATCGAAGCAATCACCGGTTTTTCTTCACGCAATTTGGCGACACGAAAAAACAATTCTTCACTGATAAACGCGGCGCCACCTGGACTGTTCACCACCAAGACCACCGCAGCGATGTCGTCATGCTCCATCGCATAGGAAATGGGCAGTGAAAAGTAAGGCATGATTCGCGAGTCGATAACCTGATCCACGTAGATCACCCCGATTTTGGGCTTGGGAAATAGAGTCTGAGAAACACCCATTCCCAAGAGGAACAGAAGAAGAGCAGCCAGGCTAAGATACGCAAGGGGGGTGAGTTGATTGCGTTGTCTTTTAGTTAAACGATAAGGAAGGGAAAAGGTCATTTGGAGGTGAAAATTATATCTTCGAGGTTGCTTCCTTAAGCACCCAGAATACAATCCCTGGACTTGGCAGGTTCATTTGGTTCAGCCTTCAATTTTGTTCGTCAATTCGTTTCTGCAAAAAAGGCGAGAAATAACCTTTGTATCGTTGCTGTAGGTCGGGATTCTTCCAATCATCGCCCGTGATGATCTTTCGGCACTTGGGCGATCCGCAGGCGCACTTAAATTCCTCTGCCGCAGTTCCATCCGTCATAGCATAGTCGATGCAAACCTCCTCGCCAGCCTCAATGTCCTTCATCGCGCGGATGACAATTTGCCCATCCAAGCCTGCATTCGGATCGCAACAGTGATTGATATAGTCGCCGGGTCCAGGTTTGTTCGAAACGAGGTAGAACCCTTCTTCCACTTGAGCGCTCTGACGGCGTTGTTCTTCCGAGAGCTTCCGCCATTCTTTGGTGGGGACCACATCGCCACCCCAGATCGCAATCAGCTCGCCTTCCTTTAAGCTCTGGCGAGCAAACATGCCTTTACCTTCTATCGTGTCTTCTTGCCTTATTTCAAGTTTTGGGGAAAGCCACGAATTTGGGCCAGGATAGTTGAAATTCCTGTTTTCATCCATGAAGGCGGTATTGTAATCCCGGAGGAGATGTTCTAATTCAGTTCCTTTGGTTGCCCCTGTTGTTTAGCTAGCTGGCCTTCTTGGGGAAGAATTTGGCTATTAAAACCCCCACAGGTGCAGCTAGCACAAACGCCAGCGCTGCGGCAACCAACAGCCCGGCAGCGCCCAAGATTCCAATCAACGCAATGCCAAATGTGCCTTCGAAGCTCCTTACGGCTTCGCCATTGGGACCTATGCAGTGCATCTCGTAACCCACGCCCGGCCGGTCAACGCCGGTGTCGAAGTCTCTTACAGTCGTGTTGTAATGCGTGATCGTTGCCTGGCTGCCCGCGGGGCACAGGATCGGGTCCACCAGGTCTTCCACCTGCCTCGGGTGTGTAACCGGAATGATGCCGGCCACAAACATAGAGGCTGGGCAGATGCATATGCTCAGGAGGCCGAATGCGATCCCCCACAACAGGCAACCCGAGAGCGCACCCGCAGATTTAGACATCCGCCGATTATAAACTCATAATGAATTCTCGCCGTTTTCCCGAGTGTATACTTATCCCTTCTGAACCTTTCCCAATTCCTTCTTGAGCGAAGCTGCAATTGTTTACCCGCAATAACGCGACAGACCTGAGTATCATTATTCCTGTTTACCAAACGGTCGAGTTGCTCAAAAAGAGTCTGCCCGAGCTTAATAACTATCTCGCCGCTCTTCCGATAATTACTGAGGTCCTCATCGTAGATGACGGTAGCGATGATGCCGACGCGTGCCGCAACACAGCTTTGGCGAACAAAGCAGTTTATTTATCCAATCCAACCAACAGGGGCAAGGGCGCTGCCGTGCGCTTGGGCATGATGAAGGCTTCTGGTCGCTGGCGGATTTTTACGGATGCCGACCTCCCCTATTATCTTGAAGCCATCGAGTCCAGTCTGTCTCTGCTGGGAAATCCTCACGATCTTGTCGTCGGGGATCGAACGCTCGCAGATTCCAGTTACTTTGACAAAATCCCGGTTCTGCGCAGATACAGCAGTCGCTTATTTTCGCTGTTGGTTCGCTCCCTTGTGCTGAAGGAGAACTACGACACACAATGTGGATTCAAAGCCTTCACCGCTGACGCAGCCACTGAGATCTTCTCGCGCACAAAGGTAGATCGATTCGCAACAGACGTTGAAATTCTGGGCATCGCGCACTTGCGAAAGTATTCCATCGGTCGTTTGCCCGTGCGCTTGCGGCATTGGCAAACCTCCGGGATCAGTGTGGTTAGAGACAGCCTGAGAATGCTTTACGACCTCACGCGCATACGCTATTTCCTTGCCACCGGCGCTTACAATTAACAGATAAATCAAGCCGCTATAAATGCCAAAACAACCTGAACGCTTTAGCGTCCGAATAGGCTTAGGTGTCAAACAATACAAGGAAGCTCTCCTTCTGCTTGGCATTTGTGTTGCTGCCTTTGGCCTTTTCATCCCGTTCCTGGGATATTTCTGGGACGACTGGACCACGCTTTACTTGATGAAGACAAGCAGCAGCGCCGCGGATTTTATTTATGCACCTTACCGCCCGCTGCACGCCATTTTGGATTTCATCACTTTCTGGATCCTAGGGATAGCTCCGATCGGTTGGCATATCCTATCCTTGGTACTGCGTTGGATTTCAGCGATCCTGGTGTTCCTCCTGATGAAACGCCTTGCTCCCGGGAAAAGATTCTTTGCCTTTGCAGTTGCGGCGATCTTTGCCGTTTACCCAAGTTTCCATCAGCAATCCAGCGCCTTGATTTACCGCCAGCATTGGACCACGTACATTTTCTTCCTTGGTTCGCTGCTGCTGATGATCGAGGTCGTCCGCCGGAAGCCGGGGAAGCGAATCTGGGTGCTGCTGCTCGCTCTGCTCGCCACACTCGCCCACTTGTTGACAACCGAATACTTGGCTGCCCTGGAGTTGTTGCGACCGATTGTCCTGTGGGCCGTTATCCCCGCCAGGCGCCGGACAAAGCGCACACATCTACAAGAAGTTCTCCGCCACTGGCTTCCATATTTGTTGGTGTTCATCGGGTTCTTCGTTTGGCGGTTCGCCCTGCTCGAATTGCCCGCTGACCCAAATCCACCAGTGCTCATCCCCAATCTCATTGGCAGCCCGTTGCAGACCAGTTATGCGCTCATCCAGACGGGCCTCAAGGATCTGGTCACGGTTCTGTGGAGTTCGTGGACCGACCTCCTGCGGCCCGACCTGTTTGCGTTTTCTGACATTGTGGGCCCACTGATCTGGGTTCTACTACTTTTGATCACACCGATGCTGTTTTTTACCTTGAGCAAGCTCGTTCGCAAAGAAGACCAAGCCCCGCCACAAGAGGCGAAACTCTTGCTCATTTTGGGCGTCGCCGGATTACTCCTCGGACTGGGCACCAGTTGGATCGTGGGGCGCGAAGTCTCCACCGGGCTGTTCAGCAACCGGCTGACGATGCCCGCGATGCTGGGCGCCAGTATCCTGGTTGCCCTGTTACTATTCAGCCTGGTGCCGAAACCCACCCACCGCAATCTGATACTGGCTCTGATGTTGGGACTTGCAACCAGCGGCCACCTCCGCCAGGCAAATGAATACCGGATCGATTGGGAACGGCAGAGACGCGCCGCCTGGCAATTCTTTTGGCGGGCGCCCACGTTGGCCCCGGGTACTGCAGTGATCGGCGACGGCGGCCTCACGACATATCTACAGGAGTACAACGTTTCGTTCGCCATCAATCTTTGGTATGGACAAGATGTGGATGCATTGACCCCGCCCTATTGGTTCGAAGATTTCTTCTCCGGCCTGCAGACGCAAACGCCTGAAGCCATCGCAGAAGGCGTCAGGGTCCGAGGCAGGTTTTACGGCGTTGGGTTCGACGGGAATACGCACCAATCCCTGATGGTGGTGACGAACGAGTCGCCGTGCCTCTGGTTCCTTTCGCCCGCCGACGCCGCCAATCCGCTCCTCGACCCCCGTTTTGCCGCTGCCACCCAATACACCGATCCTGCGGCCGTGATCACCGATACCGAAAGCGATCCCAGCGCGATTATCGACATCTTCGGGCCCGAGCCGGACCTCGGCTGGTGCATGCTTTTCCAGAGGGCCGGTTTGCGGGCCCAGCTTGGCGATTGGGATGAAGTTGTTTCTTTGTGGAAGGATGCAGAGCGCAGAGAAATTGATCCTTATAACGGGTACGAACTCTTAAATTTCTTGCGAGCGCAAGCGGAAATCGGTGATTGGGAGAAAGCATCTGAGCTGACCCTGCTCGCTTATGAAATTACCCCTAGAATGAAACCGATGCTCTGTTCTTTCTGGAATGGCGATCCTGAAGAACCGAATAACGAACCAGAATACGTCGAGGCTTTTAGAGCAGTAAACAGCACCCTTGATTGTGGGCAGTAATGAAGCGGAATCCTAAATTTCGCAACCTCCCAGAAAAAACAATAATCATCTTTTTTTCTCTTTTAGCCGTTTCCGGGTTAATCAGTCTGGTTTTTTTGCTGGCCACTCCGTCCGAACCTAGAAACCAGGTTTTCCTTGTTTATTCGATCCCGCGGATTACGGCCGGAGTAGCCGTGCTCCTGGGTTCCTTGTATTTTTCAGTCTTGGGGGTCAAAGCCGTTCGTCAACGCGATTGGGCAAACCGGGTTTGGCGCAGGTTTTTTGATCGGAAAATCAGTGCGGTTTTCCTGCGAGCAGTGCTTTTGGGTGCCTTCGTAGGATACATTGGAACCCTCCTCCCCGCATACCGCCTTGGTTATCTGGCAGGTTATTTGGAACAGCTGCGCCCGGTCATCACCTGGATCGGCGCAGCGAGTTTTCTAACCCTGCTCTTAATTCTCGTCAGTCGCGGACGAGCCGGGGTCATTTCGATTTTTAAATCAAACGAGGCAATTTTCCGAATCTGGACTATATGCATTATCGTAGGTTTACTCATATGGGGATTAGTAGCAATATCAGGGCTAGGCATCCGGTTCCAGGAGGACCATTGGTACGGCGCGGGCGTGCCGATCTTGGCCCCGCAAATTATTTTCGCATTGGCGATAGGCATCCTCTTATGGCGCTATGAATGCAATAAATCTCACCCCCGAAAACCCTTTTCCTTAGATCTTATTCTCTTCTTTACTATATGGTTAGTGGCAGGAATTCTTTGGGCCCGCGAGCCGCTGCGGCCCTCGTTTTTCATGGTCGGGCCGACCCAGCCAAACAACGCATACTACCCATTTTCAGATAGCGCCTCCTTCGACACAAGTAGTCAGTACGCGTTGATAGGCCAAGGTATCAGGAACGGCGAAGTATTCGATCGACCGGGATACATTGCCTGGCTGACGCTCCTCCACGTGTTAATTGGTCAAAACTTTGAAAGCCTCGCTGCTTTACAGGCTGGCATATTTGGCGTACTGCCTGCAATCATTTATCTTTTGGGTAAGGAAATCCACAGCCGTTCATTGGGCGTTACGGCAGCCGCAATAACCGCCTTTCGCGGGATAAATTCCATTGCCGCCTCCAACTTGATTGATTTAGCTAGCCCCAAAATGCTGCTCACGGATTTTCCAACGGCCATCGGGATGGCCTTGTTTACACTGCTCGTGTTGCATTGGTTGAAACGCCCGGCCGAGAGGCCGCACAATGCGCTAGCGGCTGGCTGCGCGCTTGGTTTGTCAATTTTGCTGCGGACCAACGCCTTATTGATGCTGCCAGGCATTCTGATCTTTGCACTTTTTTCGATCAATAGGGATGCACAGGTTAAAACCAAGCATCGACTACCTAAGCCGAACATTACGCGAATCAGAAAAAGCTATTGGAAAGAATGGTTGCTTGGCGCCATGCTGGTGATCTCGGGAATGCTTGTTACCACCTTGCCTTGGGACTTGCGAAACTACTCCAAGGGCGCGCCAATGTTCTATTTGTACTTCGCCCGCATCCAATCAGTCATTGAGCAGCGATACAGGCAACCATTAGAGGAGATACCGTATGAAGACCCCCGGAATAATTACAGCGACCGCGAGATTCCGGGGAAAAAACCGATGTTCACGATTTCCCCCCATCCGGCTACAGATTTCAGAATCGAAACAGCTGCACAATTGCGCACGTGTAGTTCTCTAACGTGCTCGATTTCCAACCATTTCCTCCATAACCTGGTGACTTCAATTCTTATCTTTCCTGCGTCCCTTCAACTAGATGACTTATTCAACACCGTAAAGGCTGGTGTCCCGTTGTGGGGACCAGATTGGGACGGCGGCGGGTTGGGTCCGGTTGGCTTTGCACTAATTGCTTTAAATTTGGCAGTTCTTTCTCTAGGCGTCGGAGGCTCCTGGCAGCGGCAGCGCTGGCTCGGGCTCACGCCATTCACCGTGTATTTGGTTTACACATTATCCAACGCGTTGGCACGCACATCGGGTGGGCGTTATCTTGTTCCCGTTGACTGGGTGGTCGTCTTGTACTTCAATCTGGGGGCTATTCTGCTGGTCCAATGGGCGGTCAGCCTTATCGACGGAACAATCGCTAAATCTCCGAGACCGCGAGGGGTAGAACATTCAGTCCCCACCAGGTCTAGGACCGCACAACTGCCGGCAATGTTATTCATGATCGTGCTGATCGGTTCGCTAATACCGCTATCCGAAATTGTCTTCCCTCGTCGATACGCTGACGACCTTGCTTCCGAATCCATGCTTGCCCTTCTTCACGAAAGGCAGAGGCAAACATTATTCCAACATATTGGCATCGACCCAACGGTTGGAATTGAGTCCTTTTTACAGAGCAATCCTGAGGTACGGTTTTTGATAGGGCGGGCCTTGTACCCACGGTTCAGCAGACTTGATCTCCCGCCGCTCAGTTTCACACTGATCGGGCCCTCCGGAACCTCCGGCGTAGTTTTGCCATCCGGCCCGATCGCCTCCTTCCCGCACGCCGGCGACGTGCTCGTGTTCGGTTGCCAGCGAGCAGAATACCTCGAAGTGTTTGCGGTTTTTGTATTGGACGACGCGGACGGCAGCTACCTGCGCTCGCCCTCGGTTCCGCTCGAATGTTGAGTATGCGCAGGACGTATTCGCAATCACCTCAGCACATCGGCATATTATGGAGCCAGGGGTCGGCCAGTATAATGCCCGGAAAGCTTTTCTAGAGTTCCGTGAGAATTATCTCGTTTAAGAAATCGCTTCCCTACTTGCTGCTCGGCGCATCATTCTTGCTGTTTATCTTAGCCGGACGGGCCGCCGCGCAGCAAGATGATCCCGACTGGAAACGAAACTGGGGCGTTGTCGAGGGTTTCTCAATCGAAATCGACACCGAAGGCTATGATCTCCCCAGCGCCATCGCCTTTATCCCAGAGCCCGGGGCGGGGCCGAAAGACCCGCTCTATTTTGTTACCGAGCTGAGGGGAACCATAAAGGTAGTTACTAACGATCGGACAGTTTACACATTTGCTGAAAATTTCTTCGAAACGGATCCGCAAGTGGGACTGGATGTGACTTCACACGAATATGGGATGGCCGGAATTTGCCTGGCACCTGAAGAGGGGTATGTCTTCGTGTCTTACACTTATCTTCAGAACGGAAAACTCTACAACGCAATAGCTAGATTCGAGACAAGGCCCGGCACTTTTGCTGTTGAATATTCCGATATTACATATTTCACTGAGCTTTTCGAGGATTTTCCCACAGATGTCAGCCACCAGATCGGGGGCTGCCAGGTTAGAGATGGTTTTCTCTTCGTTGGAGTTGGCGATTCGCGGTTGCTTTTCCAGCTTCCTTTGGGCTTGGATACGCCCTTGGGCAAAGTTTTACGGATGACTTTGGATGGGTTACCTGTTGAAGACAACCCTTTTTATCAAGACGAGAATCCAAGATTACCTGAGAACTTTATATGGGCTTACGGTTTTCGAAATCCATTCGGACTCAAGATGGTGGACGGCCGTTTATTTCTCGCTGAAAACGGCGAGTCGCTAGATCGTTTTGTTGAAGTTCTTCCCGGAGAAGATTATTTATGGGACGGCACGGATAACAGCATTGGGTCACGGAGTATTGCGACATTTTTTCCGCCTATCGGGCCCGCTCAAATGGATTTTGCTCGAAGCGATTTTGAGCCCTTTCCGCCCGATTACCGCGATTCTTTTTATATCGCCATGTCCAGCAGACCACGACCCGGAATTATGTCGTTACGTCTTAAATTTGCATCCAACGAGCTAATTTCTGTTCCTGAACCGTTTCTCACTTATAACGGCCCAACTGATGAGTTTAGCGCAGGGGTCATCGCGGCCCTGGGAGTAGGCCCAGACGGCTTGTACTTCGCCCCCGTGCTCCCAAGCGGTAGATCCACTACAGCTGTTTATAAAATCACTTACGATCCAAGCAATGCTCATCCCTATCTCCCAGGCGGCAGCTTTGACGCGGAGGCTATGCTCCATAATCTGGGATGCTTGGGCTGCCATTCACTGGACGGTTTAGGCGGAACCTATGGACCCAACCTTGATTACGAAGATTTGCAGGCCCGCCTTAGCGAGCGTCTTAATTCCCCAGCTTACGTGACTAGACTGGATGAAATCGACGAGATTTTGGAAGAGCCTTATGCAAGCTACCGAGAGGAGAGACAGCAGGTACGAACCTTACAGGGAATTAACAAGCAGAAAGCCTGGCTAATCTATCACCTGCTCGAGCCCAAATTCGATAATCCCAACGCAGCCATGCCGAACCTGGGCCTGAACCGCGCCCAGGCCGAGGTGCTTGCTACATTTCTGTTGCGGGCTCGCATGCAAATCCCAAGCGCAGATCAGGCTCTGATAGACCTGGCGGCAAATCCGGTCCCGACCCCACCACTGGGTTCAAACAATGCAAGCGGGAACGGGCCCTTCGGTTTCCTTTACGGGTTGATCCCGCCAGCCCGATATCGATATGTAGTAGCTGCATTTCTTCTGGGCCTAGGTTTGGGTTTAGCCATATCAAGTCCAGACACAAGAAAATCCTTCAGTCGGGTAATGGCAAACTACATAAATCAATTTAGGCAACGCCTGAGGCAGCTCCGAAAACTGAATGGGTTTCATTGGACCATAGTATGTATCTGCCTTGCCGCGATAAGCATTAGCCCATGGTTGCCTTTCGGGTTAAACATTTTTCCTATAGCTGATGGCTGGAGAATTTTGCATCAGATTCAGCTCGGCGACATGTGGGGCATAAATGGTGATTACACTAGATTTTTCTTACCCCTTCCTCAATGGATCGGATCAATAATCAGCCCCGGGTCCTTCGTCGGCGCCAATATCATGCTAATTCTTTTATCTTTTGGCCGTGCGGTTGTTGCATACGCAATCCTTCGACGCTTATTGCCCCAAGACCCCTCTTGGGCATTCCTTACCTCAGCTCTGGTTACCTTTTATCCGTCTGATAAGGCATTCTTCATCTTGGGTACTTTGGACGTCCAATTCCATGTTTTCACTTTCCTTGTGTCTTTCTATCTCCTGATTAGGTACAGGGAAAATCCAACCAGGATTTTGCTCGTTTTGATGTGGCTGGCCTTATCGCTCACCTTGTGGACTCGCGAGAACGCTATTCCCTTGATTATGGCTAGCCCGTTATTTTTTCTTCTAATGCCGAATCAAAAGCCGAGGATGCGCACAAGGAATGTTCTCCTCGCCTGGTATTCCCCGTTGATTCTGTATCTTATCCACAGGGCGATATTAATAACCGCAACAGGATCTTTAATCGGGAATAGGCCTGGTGTCCTCCTAGTAAACCCTTTCAGGGAAGTGCTGCGGGGGTTTTACCTTCTATTTACTAGGCAATTCTGGGACAGTTGGATCAGTATTCTTCATCAACGGCTCAGGTGGGAATTTCTGGTAATAAGTGTTTCGATTGCTCTGATTTGTCTGATCGGCACCTTACTTCTCGATCAAGAAACTAAAAACAATAGCAAGTCGAAATCTCGATTTTTTCGCCATATGATCCTGGGCATTGCAGTGATATTCCTGGGATATCTCCCCTATGCGTTCACCGTATATTATTTAATAGATTATAGGACTTACATGCTTTCGTTATTGGGTTCTGCAATCGCGATCTCGGCCCTCCTAAAATATTACGGTACGAGATTCTTTCGAGGAATCCTTTATAGTGGCTCAATGGTGGCCCTGATATTAATAATGACTTATGCAGCCCTGAGCAATCAGCAGAATTATGCGAACGCAACGAATCATCAGTCGGAGATTCTGAGACAAATAGTGATGCAGGCCCCAAATGTTCAAGACGGTACCTTATTTCTTCTACTCTTGGATCCAGGTGTTGCCAGAAGCCCACATTTTCTCTATTCTCCATATCTGCTCACCCAAGTGCTGCATATCGTGTATTCCGACTACAACATTTATGGTTCGGTCCTAGCCCTCGATGGAACCCCAGGGGAATCTGGCTGGGAAGTAGTTGCATCTGTAGAAAATGAAGAATTTATTTTCCACGATAACCAAGGGCCGCCACCCCACGTAAAGCCAGAGAGCCCAAGCTACAGATTGTGGACTAATAAGTTCCCCGTCTCGAGGGTTGTAGCGTTCCGGGTTACTGAGTCCGGCGATGCTTTGTTGCTGGAAGAAATTCCAAGTGATTTAACCCAGGGGTTAGTTGCAACTGGCTACAGCCCTCATGAATTGATCAATTCAAACGCCAAATTACCCGCGCGGGCTTGCACCATTTTCCCAAAGGAATACGCCCTCTCAGACCT
>JBOGUK010000197.1:0-9548 GCA_050695915.1 Anaerolineales bacterium | reverse complement strand
GACGAGATCATAGGAAAATCAGCGGACGATATCTTGATCGGGGAACGATCTTTGATACCGGAAATCGAAACAGCCATTCTCAATCAAGGATTTGTAGACGCGGGGGACAGGAAGCTTCACCGTCGCGACGGTTCTGAATTTCTGGCTGCAGTGCGCGTTGTCCCAATTACTGAGGGACTAAAAACCACTCAGTTAATGATTTTACTGAATGACCTCAGCGAGCGCGAGGCCCTTCATATCCGAAGCCAGCAGCTGCAGCAGAGGGCCTGGCTTGGAGAGGTCACCGCCATTTTCGCTCACGAGGTGCGCAACCCCATTAATAACATCAGCACCGGACTACAGCTAATGCAACTGAATCTGCCGGGGGATGATCCGCTTCAGGAACAAGTAAGACGCCTCCAAGAGGATTGCGACCGACTAGACCATCGGATGAGCTCCGTCCTTAGCTTTTCGCGCAACATGGACCAGCACTTGGAGCCCATCGATATTGGCGAATTTTGCCGCCAGCAGCTTGACAGATGGAGAGCCAAAATGAGCCGCAGGAAGATCAAGGACCATCTCCAGATCCCGGAGAGCGCGCCCATGATAATTGGGGATCGCCGGGCGCTCGACCAAGTGTTTACAAATCTGATTACCAATGCGATCCAAGCAATGGAGCAACAAGGCGAGGGGGTCCTTGCCATAAAGGTGGGCCCAGACTCAAATGATCCCGACATGGTGAGCATCCGTGTATCTGATAGCGGTCCGGGGATTCCCAAAGACCTTCGTTCGCGGGTGTTCGACCCATTCTTTACAACAAAGGAGGACGAAGGCACAGGACTCGGACTGGCAATCACGCGTCGCATCATCTTGTCCCACAAAGGGGACATCGATTTCGAGAGTTTCCCCGGAGGTACGTTGTTCAAGATCAAGCTACCGGCAGCCAAAGATGCCGCGGAGGCCGAAGAGAAATGACGTTTAGTATCCTTGTTGTGGATGACGAAAAAAATGCGCGCGAAAACATTGCCGCTTTTCTAAAGAAAAAAAACTACGAAGTCCTTGAAGCGGGAACCCTAAAGGACGCCAAAAAGACATTGTCCGCAGGCAGCGCCGATATCGTGCTGTTGGATGTTCAATTGCCCGATGGGTTGGGCACATCTCTCCTGGAAGAGAGTTCATCTAACGCCTCCCGCCCTCCCATGATCATCTTCACCGCGCATGGAGATATTGATATGGCGGTGGAAGCCATGAAAAGCGGTGCTCATGATTTTTTGCAGAAACCTATTAAGTTCGAACGCTTGGAGCAGTCCATCCAGCGGGCCGGGAAGACTGTTTCTATGCAGAGAGAGTTGGGGCATCTCCGCAACATCCAGCAAGGCGATTTCGTGCTCGGAAAAAGCCGACAAATGAATTCATTGCTGCAGCAAGCTGAGCGCGCTGCACAATCTTCGGTTTCGGTCTTGATCACTGGGGAAACCGGCACTGGAAAAGAAGTGCTTGCCCAATCGATTCACCGCATGGGTCCCCGCTCGGATAAACCATTTATTGCAATCAATTGCGCCGCACTCCAGTCTACGGTAATTGAATCCGAGCTCTTTGGCCATGAAGCCGGGGCCTTTACCGGAGCAGATAAACGTAAGCCTGGGCTGATGGAAATAGCTTCAGACGGTATCCTTTTTCTGGATGAGATTTCGTCTATGCCTGTCGACATGCAGGCGAAACTCCTGCGGGCTCTCGAAGAGCGTGCATTCCGGAGAATGGGCGGGACGAATTTGATCAAAGTGGACGTGCAAATCCTTGCCGCCTCGAATCGGAACCTTCCAGCCATGATCGAGGCTGGCACCTTCAGGGACGACCTGTACTATAGGCTCAAGGTCGTAGATTTAGAGGTCCCACCATTGCGCGACCGCAGTGAGGACATACCCGAACTTGTTGGATTCTTCATTCAAAAGAACAATCCGCAGATGGGGTTAAACATCCATTCCATTACACCCAAAGCAATGGATGTTCTAGCCTCTCATGATTGGCCTGGTAATATTCGTGAACTGGGCAACGTGATTGAGCGCGCCATGCTCTTTTGCGATGGTCCTGCAATCGATTTAGAGCATTTGCCAAACGAGTTAGCATCTAAGAAACCCAAACGCAAATAGCCATGTGTCGAACCGTTGCCTCACTTGCCTCCGACGAGCGGCCTGCTCAAGCTGCCAGCCACATTGAGAAGCAATGACAAGTTGGTTGAAGTCATTGGGCCACCTAATCGGCGGCTCGCTGAAAACCTCGGCGAACCACCATCCCCTTAAAGGTCTCAGCGCCCAGTTGGAAACCGCGGCCGAGATCGGTAAGGCTGCAGCTTCGAGCAAAAATCTGACTGAACTGGTAGAAACAATTACTCAAGTGATTGCTGACCGGTTCGGCTTTTATCATGTTTCGTTGCTTACATACGATTCGAACACCGAGCAGTTATCGCTTACGGCCATAAGCCGGGGTGGAAAAAAGGTGGATGCACCAACTCCTATTGAGCTTGCACAACCGCCAGCACGGAGCATTATTGCGCACGTAGCGCGCACGAAAAGGCCATACCTTGCCGAAAACGTTCGAACGGATCCATTGTATTTACACAATACACAATTCGATGAAACCCGCTCCGAAGTTGCGGTTCCCGTTATGGCGGGCGACGACCTGTTTGGCGTCCTGGATGTACTCAGCAACCGTGAAGGGCCATTATCTAGCGACGAGTTGAATGCGCTGCAGGTGCTTTCCAACCAGATCGGGTCAATTATCGAAAGCAAACGCCTGGCAGAAAAAACCAGCCGGCACCTGGAAGAACTAATGGCGCTGCATGCGATCGCAACAGCTGGCATGGTTGCGCGAGATGAGGACGAATTCCTACTAAAGGCAACTGAAGTTGTGGGGTCCTCTTTATTCCCTACGAACTTTGGAGTCCTGATTCTGGATGAAGATCGCGGATTGCTTGTACACCATTCTTCATATACGGAGAGGCGAGCAAAGATATCTCCCCTTATTCCCTTGGGCGAAGGCATCACCGGTTTGGTGGCGATGACAGGTCGGCCCATGCGGATCGCCGATGTTACCTCGGAACCAAAATACATTTCAGTAGACCAGCGCGTGCGCTCCGAGCTGGCAGCCCCGCTGAAAATCGGGGAACGGGTCCTGGGAGTTCTGGACGCGGAGAGTTACGAATTTAACGCGTTCACTGAGAAAGATGAGCACTTGCTACTGGCTCTCGCTGGGCAGATATCCACTTCGCTCGAGCGTATCCGACTTCTCGCCGATGCCGAGCGCAAGGCGGAAGAGTTGGCAAAGACTCTGAAACAACAGGCAGAGTTGGCTCGACTTCGAAGCGAATTTATCCAAAACGTTTCCCATGAGTTTCGCACTCCGCTGTCGATCGTTGGCGGCTATATCGAAATATTAGATAGCGGCGAATTCGGGCCACTACCAGATGCCTATCGCCAGCCGGTAGAAATCATTGCAAAACGAGTCCGATTACTTACAAAGCTGGTCGAGGATCTCACATCCATCCTCGACGTCCAGACTCATAAGGCTGACTTCACGTTTCTAAGCCTGGCCGATGTCGTCCAACCTCTATACGCGATTTTCCGCACCCGCGCCCTCGCTGAAAGGATCGACTTACGATTGAATATCAATCCGGGACTGCCAGAAATCCGCGGGGAGGAAACTCTGCTGCGCAAGGCCATCGATAACCTCGTGGACAATGCAATCAAGTTCACCCCTCCTGAGGGAAGTATCAATATCGGAGCACGATCTCATGACTCGACTGTCTCTGTCGAGGTAAAGGACACTGGAATTGGAATCCCGAAAGAGGAAATTTCCCGGATATTTGAACGCTTTTATCAAGTTGATGGGAGTAGCACGAGAAAATACGGCGGAACCGGCCTCGGGCTTGCGCTTATCAAAGAAATAATGGATTTACACGGAGGGCAAATCACGGTTGAAAGCGAGGTTGGCAAAGGCAGCACGTTCCGGCTTGATTTTCCCAGCGCTAAATAGCCACGAAATTCTTTTAGAAAATTTCTGGGTATTTCGATGGATGTGCTTCGCGCATCATCTCATATACAACGTAAATAATGTCTTCGACATTCGGCTTAGACCAATAGTTTCCATCGGTCCCATAAGCAGGCCGGTGGGCTTTGCCTGATAGCGTCCTGGGCGCCGAATCTAACCACTGATAGCCCCCTTGTTTCTCAAGAACCTCTTGCATCATAAATGCAGTGGTTCCGCCCGGCACATCTTCGTCTAGAAACAGAGCGCGGTTGGTTTTCCTGATAGATTCCACGATTCGGCTATGCAGATCGAATGGCATGAGGGATTGCACATCAATCAACTCGATCTCAATGCCAAGGCCCGAAAGCACATCACCGGCCTCACTGGCAATCCTGCAAAGTGGCCCGTATGTAACTACTGTCACGTGGCTGCCCTCACGTAAGACATCAGGAATTCCCACTGGAACAGTGAATTCTCCAACGTTATCCGGCAACTTTTCCTTCAGCCGATAGCCATTCAAGACTTCCACTACCAACCCCGGCTCGTCACTTGTTAACAGCGTGTTGTAGAACCCAACTGCCTGAACCATGTTTCGCGGAACAAGGATCAGCATGCCCCTGAGCAGATGCAAGGCTCCGGCCATCAGCGACCCGGAATGCCAGATGCCTTCGAGTCGATGACCGCGGGTGCGCACAATGATCGGCGCCTTCTGCCCCCCCTTTGTTCGCCACAAAAGCGTGGAAACGTCATCGGAAAGGATCTGCAGCGCGTACAGCAAATAGTCCAGATATTGGATCTCTGCGATCGGGCGTAACCCCCGCAAGGCAAGCCCGATTGCTTGCCCAATGATAGTCACCTCTCGAATCCCTGCATCGGCTACACGCAATTCGCCGTATTTCTCCTGCAATCCGGCAAAGCCTTGGTTGACGTCCCCCAGGTACCCGAGGTCTTCGCCAAACGCCACTACCCTCGGATCTCGTTTCAACATCGCGTCGAAACCCCGATTGACGATTTCGAAGCCGTTTAGGGTTGGTGACGCCTTGGAATAAACGGGCCTTACTTCGGCAAGGCGTTCAGCTGTGTGGGTATACAGGTCGGAACTGTACCTGTCTTCCGCAACTTCATCTTGCTTTTGCTTCCACTCGACAAGCAATTTCTTGCCTGGTAAGCGCACATCCTTTAATAAAACCATTGTCTTTCGATAAACGACCATCAAGTCTTGCCTAAGCGGATTGGGTGATTTCAGAACTTTTTTGATTTCCGTTTCTATCTCTTTTCCATGAGCTGAGGTCCCAGTAATCTCCGCCAGCAAATCGCCAAACTCTTCAATATCTTTTCGAATGGGCACCTTATAAGCTTCCCAGGCTCGCTCCCTGATCGCCTCTACTTCAGTTCGATCCTCTTCTTCAAGCCTGTCGAGTTCAACCTCTGTGACCAGATCATTTTCAATGATCCATTCGCGGAACTTGTTCAGGCAATCAAAATCTTCTTCCCACTTCAATCGTTCAGGTGACTTATAGCGCTCATGGCTCCCCGATGTGGAGTGCCCCTGGGGTTGGGTCATCTCATAAACATGAATGATGGCCGGGACATGTTCGCGGCGAGCAGTGGTCGTAGCTTGCTCGTAAGTCTCAACGAGTGCGGGATAATCCCATCCCCTCACCTTGTAAAGGTCAAATCCATCCCCCTTCCCTTTTGATCGCTGGAACCCAGACAGCATGCGCGAAAGGTCGCCGGTTAGCTGATATTCGTTTGGCACTGAAATTCCATAGTCGTCATCCCAGATTGACAAAACCATGGGGGCTTGCAGCACACCGATTGCGTTGACTGTTTCCCAAAACATACCCTCTGCGCAGCTCGCGTTGCCAATCGTGCCAAAGGCCACTTCGTTCCCGTTGTGCGAGAACTGAGTGAAATCTTTCAATTCTTTCAGCTCACGATAAAGTTTGGAGGCATAAGCCAGGCCCACAAGCCTGGGCATCTGCGAACCTGTCGGCGAAATATCTGCCGACGAGTTATGCAGCTCTGCTAGCGGTTTCCACGTGCCATCCTGGTTTAGGCTGCGTGTCGCAAAATGGGCATTCATAGCCCGCCCAGCTGTCGCGGGCTCTGCATTCACGTCAGCATGGGCATAAAGCTGGGCGAAGAATTCATCAAATGTATGTTCACCGATGGCAAACATGAAGGTCTGGTCGCGATAGTAACCTGAACGAAAATCCCCTTTTTGGAATACCTTCGTCATCGCGATCTGGGCAAGCTCTTTACCATCCCCAAAGATGCCGAACTTAGCCTTTCCACTCAATACTTCCCGCCGCCCTATTAGGCTTGCCTGCCGGCTGCGGTAGCAAAGCCGATAATCCCCCAGCACTTGCTTCTTTGTGAATTGTTTGCTTGAGGGTGATTTTGCTTTTGTCGCCATTGTTCCGGAAATATAGAAAGTATGTCTCCGCCCGAGTTTATCATAGCCCCCTTGTAAGAAATGTCTCGTTAAAAGCGACAAACGCCTAGGTGAGGGGGGCACCCAGACGTTTATCATTTTCTAGTATACCCACTCGGACGCGAATGTCAAGGTCTTTTACGAACAGTTCTCTCAGAAGGCACCTCACCAGCTCCAAGTAAGAATACGATTTGATTATTGTCTGACGATTCGGAGATTTCATGCCATTTGTAAGCGCCTCACTAATTGATTGGGGAAGTCTCGAAAAGGAAGGGTATTGCTATCTGACGACTTTGGGCAGGGTTACGGGAAGGCCCCACGAGATCGAAATCTGGTTCGCACTCAAAGAAAAAGTCGCGTACCTACTTTCGGGAGGAGGACTCGAATCAGACTGGGTAAAAAACCTCCGAGCAAATCCACAAGTTAACCTCCGAATTGGAACCCATCGCTTCCAGGGTAACGCTTACACCGTCAGTCATGGCGAGGAGGAGATGATCGCCCGCCGATTGTTGGCGGCCAAGTATTATGGTTGGCGGCAAGGCGACCAACTGAACCATTGGGCTAGAACGGCATTGCCCGTGGTCATAACTCTCAGCGTATGATTATTCTTGTTAAAGAACACAAGCTTGTAGCCATCCGGGTCCCGGATGACGAATTCGCGGTTTCCCCAAGTCCAATCCGTGGATGACTGGAAAGCTTGAGTTCCTTTTGATTAGGCCCTTATTTAAACTGTCGGGTGTCAGCGTTGTCATTGTTGTCAATTTTAAAATCTCACGTCAGGTTCGACAGGAAATATCCCTTTTTGCAATCGAAGCTTTCAATGCACCGATAGTAGTAGCTTTGGTCACTGGGTCGAATCCGGGCGATAGGGTAGAAATGGTCGATGGGGTCGATGTGGTCGATGTGGTAGGTCCGGCAGGTGAAAAAAGATACGCAAAGACGGAAAGGCGTTGAAGGATAGAGGGTAATTTCATGCTAATCATCCGAGTTTCGCTATTAACCATCAAAAATCGATTTTCGTGTGGAAATGAGCACTTATGTCAAGCAACTCGATAGGCCAGCTTGAGAACAAAATCGGATCAAGATCCCCCTTTCCCGAAAAAGCGAGGTTCTAGCTAGCAAGGTCGGCTATACCGCTGAAAGGTTGAGGTTCCGGCGATCTCGCTGTGAGGCTGCGAGCTGCGGCTGATGCCGGAGGCGTTTGTGGGAGATGAAATCGCTGCAAGTCTTGTCGCTTGGCAAAAAATTCGGCTTGACATTTCGCCCATTTTATTTTACCATTTAGTTAATTAGCTAATTAGATGACTATCCAAACCCAGAACGATGCGCTTAGCCTGACTTTTGCCGCCCTGGCGGACCCAACCCGCCGGGCAATGCTGGCGCGGCTTGCGCAGGGTCCGGCCACAGTGAAGGAGCTTGCCGAGCCGTTTAAGATCAGTATGCCGGCGATCTCCAAACATCTGAAGGTGCTGGAACGCGCCGGATTGATCGAGCGCGGGCGCGAAGCGCAGTGGCGGCCGGCGCAACTGCAAGCTGCCCCGCTGAAGGATGTTTCCTTATGGCTGGAGCGATATCGCAAGAACTGGGAAGAAAGTTTCGATCGCCTGGATGAATATTTACGCAAGATTCAAAAGGAGAAGAAAAGTTAGGTTAGTTACCCGGTTGCTTAGCTTTGGGTTCGCCAAAGCGAAGGAGAAAAGCTCATGAACTCAGCAAGGCAAATCAAGTTGTTCGTTTTCCCGGTCAAGGACCTGGCGCAGGCCAAGACCCTGTTTGGCGCTTACCTGGGCGCAGAACTCTATATGGACGAATCCTATTACGTAGGATATAGGATCGGCGACCAGGAAGTTGGATTGGTTCCGAACGCCCCAGATCAGGCGACCCATGGGCCCATCGCTTACGTCGACGTTTCCGATATCAAGGCCAGTCTGGCGGCCTTAGTGGAGGCCGGTGGCAAAGTTCACCAAGAGATCAGAGACGTTGGCGGGGGAAGGCTGGTAGCCAGCGTTACGGATGCGGCTGGAAATGAGCTTGGGTTGAGGCAGGGCTGACGAGGCTGACCACGTGCAGTCATTCGCAAACAAGGAAGACCGCGATAGGATGCTGCAAGCCGGATGGAAGAAGGTGCCAGCGAGAATTTGGACCGGTTGGAAATTGGGATTGCTTTGTCGGAGCAACGGCTCCTCCTCGCAACTGCGGGAGGCAAAGCTTCCCTTGATTCTAATACCCACTCAAAAGGAGAAGGTTTGATGGCAAACACAACAGCTGATCGAGAAATCATCGTCACACGAGAGTTCGACGCACCGCGCGAAATCGTCTTTGAGGCGTGGACCGAGCGAGAACACGCTGAGAAATGGTGGGTCCCGAGTGGCACAACGACCCATGAATGGAATGCGAAACCAGGTGGTCTCTGGCGGTACAGCATGCCAGGCCGCGATGGCGCCCTATATCCATTCAAGGTCAAGTTCATCGTGATCGACAAGCCGGCGCGGCTTGTCTACGATTATGGAACCGACGCGGAGGACGCGCCTGAACCTGTACGCACCAACGTAACCTTTGAGGAAGAGAACGGAAAAACCAAAGTCACTTTGCAGTTGCTGTTCGCAACGGCGGCCGCACGCGAAGAAGCGGCGAAATACGGCGGAGTTGGCGGCGCAAAGCAGGCGCTGGAGAGCCTGGCTAAATATTTAGGCAAGCAATAACCATACATCTCAAGATCAGGAGACAGACATGCCCAAGAAAATGAAGAAGCAAACCAAAAAGTCGAGCAAAAACGTAGGTTTTTCGGATTTTGAAAAAGCCGCGATGAAGGACCGCATCCGTGAGCTGAAGGCGGAGGAAAAGATGGCCACCAATCGGGCGGCTGGGGAAAAGGCAGTCCTCGACAGGATCGCCTCGATGCCCGAACCAGATCGCTCCCTAGCCAAGCGGTTCCACCAGATCGTTACGGCCACCGCACCGGAACTTATGCCCAAAACCTGGTACGGGATGCCCGCTTATGCAAATCCGGACGGCAAGGTCGTGTGCTTTTTCCAGGATGCGAAGAAATTCGAATCCCGGTATTCCACTGTTGGCTTCAGCGACCTGTCGAAGCTGGACGAAGGCA
>JBOGUK010000196.1:0-6024 GCA_050695915.1 Anaerolineales bacterium | reverse complement strand
GCAATACACAGTTAAGTTCATTTACGCTCACAACACAATATATGAAAGTTCATTTCAAGTAGTACATTGAGGATTCCCATGTCCAAACTCATCGCCCTCTACAAGCAGCCCCCTGACCGCGCAGCCTTCGATAAGGCCTACGTTGACACTCATCTGCCACTGCTCGAAAAGGTGCCCGGGCTACTGAAGACCGAGATCACTCGCTTCACGCGCACGCTGATGGGCGATGGGTATTACCTCATGGCGCAAATGTACTTCGCTGAGGAAGCCAGCATGAAGGCAGCGATGAAAAGCCCCGAGATGGCCGCGGCCGGCGAGAAACTGGATTCGTTCGCCAAGGGGATGTACACACTGATGTTTGGGGAAGAGCAGGACTAACCCTCGCCTGAGGCCCCCAGGTCGTCTTTGCGAGGAGCCTGACCCTGAGCGTTACGCAGGGTTAGGCGACGAAGCAATCCCCCAAGCCACAACTGCAATCGTTTCATGAGGATTGCTTCGTCTTGCGGAGTTTACACTCAGCAGAAGCGAAGTGCACTCCTCGCAAAGACAAGAAGTGTGGTAGCAGGTCAGCAAGATAGAATCCCTATATATGCGTACTGTTAACGAACATCGTCAATTCCTCCAAGCCCTCGCCAGTAGGGCGGAAAATCCAGAAGCCGGATTCTTCGGCCCCGGCAGCATGGCCTGGCGAATCAATCGTGAAACGGTGCTCAGCCTGGTGGTGTTGCGCGCTCTGTTCATGCAGATTGCGCATCCCAAGGTGGCCCAAGGCGTTGCCGACCACAGTGATTTCGTCGACAAACCATTCCAGCGTGCTTATGCCACCTTCAAGGCTCAGCAGCGGATCGTATTCGGGTCCTGTGAAGAATCCACAGAGGCCCTGATGAGGATTTATGCTCGCCATGTCGGCGTGGTCGGGCAAGTGGAGGGAGTTGCGCTTGGCATAAGGGATTCAAGCTACGAGGCGAACGACCCCTCGCTGCTTTTCTGGGTATTCGCCACGCTCTTTGACTCAATGCTCTATGCCTATCGAACGTTCATGCCCAAGCTGAGTTCAAGTGACTCTGCATGCTTCTATCGAGAGGGGAAGCTTTTCGCTCGGCTGATCGGCGTTTCCGATGACAAGATGCCGGCTACACTCGCCGATTTTGACGCCTGGATGCACAACGAGCTGGCCAGCAATAAGATCACGGTCACCGACGCCGGCCGCCGTATCGCCGCCGCTCTCCTGCGCATGCCCTTCGGCATTGTGCGGCCGTTCAACGAGTTCCTGGCTGCGGTAACGCTCCCCGAATGCTTGCGGGAGCAATTTGACTTGCGCTGGACTGTGCGGCGCGCACAGCTGTTTTTACTCCTGAGCCGATGGTTGCGCTTCGTTCTGGCCCACACGCCGGTTGTCCTTCGAAGCTGGCCCGTGTATTGGATCGCGGTTCAGCGCGCGCGGTCCGCAACCGTTTCCTAAGTCGCTCCCCGAAAGCCGACTATAATCTCGGCTACTAGATCTATGGAGGATTACATGGAAGCTCTTCTCAGCCTTGGCACTTGTATTGCAGGCCTCATTGGCCTTTTCTTGCTTTGGATTCTTTCCAGAGGCGTTCGTCTCATTTACCAATATGAGCGTGGCGTAGTTTTCACTTTAGGTAAGTATGGAGGCATCCGGGAGCCGGGCCTCACGTTGATCATTCCTATCGTGCAGACGATACGCAAAGTGGACATGCGCATCAAAACGGCCGACATCCCGCGCCAGGAAGTGATGACCAAAGACAATATCCCGATGCTGGTCAACGCGGTTGTTTATTTCAAGGTCATGGACCCTGAAGCCGTCATCATCAAGATTGAAGATCACATGTTTGCCGTGCGCCAGTACACCCAGGCCGCGCTCCGCGATGTGATCGGTAATAGCGAGATGGATTTCGTGCTCACCGAGCGCGAAAAGATCGCCGAGAGCATCCAGAAAATCGTGGATGCGGAGACGGGCGGCTGGGGCGTCGACGTGGAATCGATCAAGATCCAGGAAGTGGAGCTTCCCGCGGAGATGAAACGCGCCATGGCCAAGCAGGCGGAAGCCGAACGCGAACGCCGCGCCATGGTGATCAATTCTCAAGGTGAGCTCACCGCATCGGAGAACCTGCAAAAGGCAGCGGAGACGCTTGCAAAGAGTCCTGGAGCGCTGCACCTGCGCACGCTGCAAACTATTCGCGATATCGCCTCAGATCCATCCGAAAAAATTGTGCTCTTTGTTCCCTCTGACCTGGGCAATGTTGTCAGCGCGTTGACGGGAACCAAGAAACCGAAAGAGTGAAACCGAAACTGGACCACAGGGTCCGTTACCTCCAGATCGCTTTCAACTACGATCTGGCGCTTGTGCACCGCGTCCTGCCGACCCTGCCGCACAACGAGCGCATTCTCATTGAGGCCGGCACGCCCTACATAAAACGCGAAGGGATGCGCGGCGTGGCCTCGATGCGCGCGCTGTGGCGCGGCCACATCGTGGCAGATATGAAAGTCGCTGACGGCGCTGCGGGTGAGGTGGAAATGGCGCGGCGCTCAGGCGCCAATGCGGTTAGCGTTTTGGGCAACTCGCCAACGGAAACGCTGGATCTCTTTGTCAAGCATTGCAACGACAACGACGTGATATCGATGGTTGATATGATCGGTGTCGACGATCCGCTGAAGATGTTGCGCCCAATGAAGTCTCCGCCCGATGTTGTGATCTTGCACAAAGGCCGTGATGAAGAAAGCACGCGTGGAAAATCCATCGAGTACCGTCACGTGAACCGCATCCGCAGCAAGTTTGATTCGAGCATATCGGCCGCGGGCGGCGTGGATCTCAAGGAAGCGCGTAGCGCCATTTTCAACGGCGCCAACATGGTTGTAGTCAACCTGGTGCGCCCCGGCGATCCCTGGCAGGGCATTTCAACAGAGGAAGATATCGCCGGTATTGCGCGCAAATTCCTGGAAACAATCGAATAAAAAGAGCGTTTACTGTGAGGGTTTAGAAATCTTAGCGATCAATAGCAGCGCGACCATGACAGCGCTTGGGATGATGAAGAACCCTCCGATGCCAAAGACAAAAAAGGCGGAAAACAGCCCTATGATGGAAAGGCCAATACAAGACACGGCACTTCTTCTGCTCCATAGTCCGGTGAGGATCAAAAGCGCGCCAGCTAACGGAAGACGTGCGGCTGGGGTAGGTGAATGACCTATCTCACCTACTGAGGACCCCCTCCCTGACTGTTGTTATTTCCTGTCCCACAATTAGTAGCTGTAAAGCAAAAACAGCCACAGTAACCGCGACAATCGCGGTCAAAGCTGTGGCTGTTCTGGTTATAAGGGCTGCGCCTGCCAAATGGCTTATCCTAGCAATCGGCTGATCGATTCGCTCCAGTAGATCCCGGCTGCCATCAGCAGTCCGGCCACTGAATGCAGCATGATCGTCCGTGCATTGGCGGTCACGAGGCTACGGTCTTTGTACTCTCGCATGAGTTGCCGGCTCGCTAAGAACGCTAGCGGCGCGGCTCCCAGAATCAGCAACGCGCCGATCGGGAAAAGACCGCTTATCAGCGTCCAGTAGATGGCAAGTCCGAAAGCAGAGATCATTAGAGTCAGATAGCCCCAGCGTGCCCGTGCCTTTCCGAGCACCACCACCAGGTTGTGCTTGCCAGTGGCTTTATCAGCCTCTTCGTCGGGGAACTGATTGATCCACAGGATTGCGATTGTCAGCAGTCCAATGGGAACCCCAGCCAGGAAATCTACAAGCGTGACGCGACCCGTGAGCGCATAGACGGTCCCGGCAACAGCCAGTGGACCAAAGTTCGAACCCACGGCCAGTTCGCCAAGCCCCTTGCGTGCAGCGAGCCTTATAGGGGGTGCCGTGTAGAAGTAAGCAAAGAAAGCGCCGATGGCGCCAAAGACAAGGACACCCGGCCCACTTTGCAAGGACAGAACAAAACCCAGCGCGGCTGAGATCAGCAGCGAAGCGCTGGCCACCGCGAACAAACTCGTTTCGCTCACCAGCCCGAGCTCGATGGAACGGCTGCCGCCGGAGTAGGGCAGGAAATAGTCATTGTTGGCCGGATCGGTTCCGCTTTTCCAGTCGAAATAATCATTGAATGTGTTTGCGGCCACATGCAGGAAAATCCCGGCGAATAGCGCCAGGAAGAATTTGGCGGTTGGGAAGGGGGTGACCAGATCAAGCGTAGCCACCCAGGCGGCGCCGATCAGGATTGGGATGATCATCGCGGTCAGGAAGGGCGCGCGGGTGATCACCAGCCAGGTGAAGATCTTTGTCATCAGCCCGATGTTGGGCATCGCATCTTTAGGTTGAATATCCGGCAGCTCTTCTGTGATGCCGCAATAGCCGACTTGCTTGCCCTCCTTGAACGTAGGTGTGATGCGGATCTCCGCGGTGAATGGCGTGCCATTCTTTTTGAGGAAGACTGTGCGTGTGGTGAATTCGCCGTCTTTCGATGCGGCCGCCAGCCATTTTGGCACGTGCTCCAAGACTACCTGCCCGGGCGAGAAGACCGAAACTCGCTTCTTGCCGATTACTTCGTCCTTGGCGTAGCCAAACATGCGCTCGGAGCCATCCCCAAAGGTCTCGATGCGCCCCTCCATGTCACAGGTGATTACGCTTTTTTCAAGGGTTTTTGCCATGGCGAACTCCTTTTTGCGGATGCAGCTCTTGAGTTGTTAAACGCTTTGGTAGGTTAGTCGTTGCTGGCCACGGTGATAGTGCGAATATTCACAAGAATATCACGAGTTCGAGAGCGAGTCAATAGGGTCGGAACAGAATCCCGCACTTCTACCCTTACTAAACAGTAGGGGCTAAACAGTAGGGGCGGGCATTAGACCCGTCCGTTCAAAAAGATAAACCCTAAAAGCAAGGCGGGTCTAAGACCCGCCCGTTCCCAGACAAAGAGAAACGATTTCCTCGCATGGTTACTTCTTTGTAACGCTGCCCAATCCGTTGATTTGCTGCACCACTTTCGGATCGCCGAAGTAGGTGACGCTGCCCGTTCCGTTGATTTCGACGGATAAATGCGAGAACACATGGAGTTCGGCGCTGCCAGCCCCGTTGATCTCCACATCCGCTTGATCGGTGGTGAGCTCATTGCCGTGGAAGCTGGCCAGTCCATCGATATCCAGTCGCAGGCTTTCGACGATGCCCGAGGCAAGCACATCACCTGCGCCATCCAACGACAAGGACAGGTTTCCGATTTCCACATCGATCAAATGGATCTGCCCAGCTCCGTTCAAACTGATCCGCAATTCGTCAGCGTTCGTGTTCTCCAACGTCAGGCTCCCGGCAGCCTCGAAGCTCACGGCGCCCAGGTCGGGTGTTGTGATCTGGATCGAAACGGTTTCGGTGGGGTTGACCCGGCTGCGCCAATTTCGTTCGCTGTTGTAGATGCGCAATGTATCTCCGCGAACCTCCGTGATGAGTTGCGGAAGAAGATTATCTTCGGCCTCGATTTGCAAGCTGATGGTCTCTCCTTGGACGATCGTCACAGCAGCCGGGAATTCGATTGAAACGGAATCGAACGTACCAACCGTTCGTGTTTCCTGTTCAAGCATCCCTGATCCTCGCACAGCCCCGCCAAAACTATGCCTACCCCAGCCCCATCGGCCGAAATCCGGCGAGTCCCACCCAAGTTGTGGCGCGAAGAGGATGGCGAGGGCCACGCCCACCACCACCAGCAGCGAGATTAGCAAGCCGGCCCACTCCCAATAGTTACGCATGATCAGACCCAGGCCCAAGCCTATCAGGACGAACGGCCAAACCTGTGTTAATGCCCATAGGTTGGCGCTGGGGATTGTTCCCAGGTTGACCAGCAGCATGATGAGTCCGAAGGAAATCAGTGCCAGCGGAAAAAAGAACGAACGCCTTGTGTGCATGTTTCTCCTTGTTTCAATTGTTGCCTGAGTTCTTAAATAAGCAGTACGGAAGCCAGTCCGTATGGTCGCGCAACTCCAGAAGGTGGCTTAGTGTAGAATGTCACAATCTATGATGCGGTATGTCAC
>JBOGUK010000195.1:0-2233 GCA_050695915.1 Anaerolineales bacterium | reverse complement strand
CCTTGATGTAACTTAGAATGAACGTGACACGGCAATTCGGATTGTTATCGAGGCAGCCGATGACGGCCGTGAAGTGGTCCCCATCCTTGATGGTGATGGCGGGGAAGGTCCCACTGATAAATCCATTGCCGGCGTGGTTCGGGCGCACCCAGACGGCGGGATCATTTTTCTTTTCGCCGGTCTCCAGCTCGGGCTTCTGAAGCACGAGGACAAAACCATTCGTCCCCTGGTTCGCGCCAGGACACGGCAAATTGTTCTTCGTGCCGCTGCTCCATTTGGCGTCGCAGAAGTTTGCGGCGAAGTCGTAGCGCAGGTTGCCGCCGGATACCTGCCCAACTTGAATCAGCGCAAAGAACGGAACCCCAGGCCGACCGTTGACGCCGAACGTCGTTCCGCTGTCGCTGCGAATGAGCCAATTGCTCTTGTAGACGCCATTTTCTTTTGGCGCCTCCATTGGAATGGAAATGTCCACACTCTCACCTGGACTCACGTCCTCCGGGAGGGGGAAGCTGCTCTTATTGGCAAGGTTAGTCCCGCTGCTGAAGACAACTGTGTAGTCGTCATCCCAGGTGCAAGTGCCCACATTGATTAAGCGCCAGGTCTTCACAAAATCTTGGCCTTTGGCCATCACCGTTCCGTCTTTAATGGTGACGTCAGTGATGAAGGCTGCTTCGTTGCAAACCTTGGATGGTGTATTCGTGACCGGGAAGGAAGTATTGCTGGGGGTCGCGGTAGGCAGGATGGAGGTAGGTGGTTGTGTGGCTGTCACGATGAGGGGAGTTGATGTTGCTGCCCCGGGTTCACCCTCACCAGCACCTTGAGCTATCAGCGTCCCCGCGACCTGGGTATATAGTGCGTTGAGATCGGGAGTGGGTTGGCCGTCTTGCGCAATTGGTGCGCGGCAGGCGCCTAAAATGAATGCTCCAACGAGCGCCAAAGTTAGGATTCGAAGTGGATTGTTTTCCCTTTTCATTTTTTGGTCCTTTGCGCGGCCTTAGGCCCAGCTATTGATTTTAGCATCGGATGGACGGGCGTGAACTCTTAGAAGTTCCCGCATTTTATGGAATTAGACGCAAGAAAGGTGCCAGCGAAAAGGGGAACGGACTCTTGGGAGCCCTGGGTACCGGGTTCGCTTTGCCTAATCTTCCCCGAATCTGATTCCCTGGGCTAAGGGCAATTCCTTTCCCCAATTGATCGTATTCGTTTGGCGGCGCATGTAGGCTTTCCAGGCGTCCGAGCCGGATTCGCGCCCGCCGCCAGTTTCCTTTTCGCCGCCAAAGGCGCCTCCAATCTCGGCGCCGGAGGTGCCGATGTTTACATTGGCGATGCCGCAATCGCTGCCGCCTGCGGAAAGGAAGCGCTCGACGGTTTGCATGCTGTCCGTGAAGATAGCGCTCGAAAGTCCCTGCGGAACATCGTTATGAAGCTTCAGGGCCTCGTCGATGCTTTCGTATTCGAGGATGTAGAGTATGGGGGCGAAGGTTTCTTCCTTGACAATCTCGGTTTGCTTCGGCATTCGCACGATGGTTGGTTCGACGAAATTCCCTCTTTTGCCATCGACGCGTTTGCCCCCGGTGAGCACTTTGCCGCCATCTTTTTGGGCGCGTTCAAGCGTAGATTCCATTTTGTCAATTGCTTGGGGGGTAACCAACGGCCCCATCAGTGTGCTCTCCTCCAGAGGATCGCCGATGTTCACCTGCTGGTAAGCTTTCACCAGGCGGTCACCGAGCTCAGGGGCAATCGCTTTATGTGCGATTATGCGACGGGTGCTGGTGCAGCGCTGCCCGGCTGTCCCTACTGCCCCGAAGAGGATGGCGCGCACGGCCAGATCGAGATTGGCGTCCTGGTGCACGATGAGGGCGTTATTGCCTCCGAGCTCGAGCAGGGTCTTGCCAAATCTACCCGCAACAGTTTGAGAGATATGTCTGCCTACTTTTGTGGAGCCGGTAAATGAAATGAGGGGAACTCGCTGGTCGTTGATCAACAACTCGCCGACCTCGGGTCCGGTGCCGATGATAAGACTGAATATGCCAGTGAGCCTATGATCGGCCATCACGTTGTTGCAGATGTGCTGGATGGCGATTGCCGTTAGCGGCGCCAGCTCCGATGGTTTCCAGATCACCGTGTCGCCGCAAACGGCGGCGATTGACGAATTCCAGGACCAGACGGCGACCGGAAAGTTGAACGCGGTGATCACGCCAATGGGACCCAGCGGATGCCACTGCTCGTACAT
>JBOGUK010000194.1:0-13326 GCA_050695915.1 Anaerolineales bacterium | reverse complement strand
CAGTAAAGAAGAGGCGCAACAAATGGCGTTACGGCAGTTGGAGCGGGTGGGCATTGCTGAAAAGGCTCACGTGCACCCCGGCCAGCTTTCCGGAGGTCAGCAGCAAAGGGTGGCCATTGCCCGCGCCCTCGCCATGAACCCTAAAATCATGCTTTTCGACGAGCCTACCAGCGCCCTGGACCCTGAAATGATCAAGGAGGTACTCGACGTGATGCTCGATCTGGCAAAGAGCGGCATGACCATGGTGGTGGTAACCCATGAAATGGGCTTTGCCAGGGCGGCGGCTGACCGGGTGATCTTTATGGATAACGGGTTGATCGTCGAGCAAGGGAGTCCCGATTCGCTGTTCAATAACCCTACCGAGCCGCGCACCAAGCTTTTTCTCTCACAAATACTGAAACATTAGAGGCTTCCCGTAGTAATCTTGCTAAAGGAGCGGCAAACGGAGATTCATTGACCCGCCTGAAAACGCGTTATATAATCAAGCTTCAATCCTTTTCAGGCCCAATTTTCAAAGGAGGTGGCGCTGTTCCCAATAGGTCTATTTTTCGAAAATTCTTGGATGGAGAAGGAATAGGAGAATCACATATGATTAAAAGCAAATTGAGCATACTTTTTGCTCTGCTCGTGACTCTCAGTCTGGTGCTGGCGGCCTGCGCCCCGGCCACTGAGACGCCTCCGGCTGAAGAGCCGCAAGAGCCGGCGGCCGAGGAACCTGCCGAGGAATTTACCGGCACGATCCTGGACGCTGGCAGCTGTGACTACGGCGGCAAAATCCTTTCGATCGAAGCGGTCGACCGCCTATCAGTCGTCTTTACCCTCTGCCGCCCGGATCCGGCGTTCGAAGCCAAGATTGCCTTCACGCCATTCGGCATTCAACCCGCCGAATGGATCGCTGAAACCGGCGGAACAGGTGAACTGCTCGAGCACCCCATCGGCACCGGCCCCTACATGGTGACCGAGTGGGCTCGCGGTGACCAACTTGTCTTCACCCGCTTCGATGATTACTGGGGTGAGCCTGCTCACGCTCAAACGGCTGTTCTCCGCTGGCTGACCGAAAGTGCGGCCCGCTTACAGGAACTTCAGGCTGGCACAGCGGACATGATCTTCAACTTGAGTGCGGATCAGTTTGCGGTAGTTGAAGCCGATCCTAACTTGGTGCTGATCCCGCAGGAAAATCCGAACATCTTTTACGTTGGTTTTACCAACACGTTCCCACCCTTTGATAATGTCCAGGTTCGCCAGGCCGTTGCCATGGGTATCGATCGGCAGCGCATCGTGGATAACTTCTATCCTGCTGGTTCAGAGGTCGCTTCACACTTCACGCCCTGCTCGATTGCTAATGGCTGCGAAGGCGATGCTTGGTACGACTTTGATCCAGAGGCAGCCCGGGCATTGCTCGCTGAGGCTGGCTTCCCCGATGGTTTCGAAACAACCATCTCCTATCGTGATGTGTTCCGCGTCTACCTGCCGGATCCTTCACAGGTTGCTGTCGAAATCCAGGCGCAGCTGGCCGAAAACTTGGGCATTACTGCCGAAGTTGTTCCCATGGAGTCTGGTGAATTCATCGATCAATCCACTTCCGGGCAACTTAGCGGTATCCACCTCCTGGGTTGGGGTGCTGACTACCCGCACGTTACCAACTTCCTGGACTTCCACTTCGGTGAGTTGAACCCACAATTCGGCAATGCACATCCAGAGATTTACGCAGTCTTGGCGGAAGCCTCTTCCATTGCCGATATTGCGGCAGCGGCTCCTCTGTATGCTGAAGCCAATAATGCCATCCGCGAACTGGTGCCTATGGTGCCTATTGCGCATGGTGTTTCCGCTAATGCGGCATTGGCTTCGGTGGCTGGAGCTTACTCACCGCCTTTCGGTGCTACTGAGTTCTATAGGCTTGATCCGGGTGACGATGACCTCGTAATCATTCAGGCGAACGAACCCATCAGTTTGTTCTGTGCTGATGAGACCGATGGAGAATCGCTGCGTCCTTGCCAGCAAGTGGCTGAAACCTTGCTCGAGTACGCACAGGATTCAGGCGACACGGTTCCTGAGTTGGCCACTGGCTGCACCGCCAACGAAGATTCCACCGTTTGGACTTGCGCACTGCGTGACGGTGTGTTGTTCCACGATGGTTCAGCTTTTGATGCCAATGACGTTGTGGCTTCGTTCGCAGTCGGCCTTGATGCGGCGAACCCATACCACGTTGGTAACACAGGCAGCTTCGACTATCCCGCTTATCTGTGGGATGGTTTCATCAACGCACCTTCGGAGTAGCCTGTACTCCAACCGCGATGAACTCTAGGCTCTAGGGTTCGGTTGCAAAAACTGCGGGATGGGGTTGGTCGATAAAACGACAAATCCTCGTCCCGCATCTTTTTTGAGAAACTAAAATGACGCAATATGTGATCCGACGGCTGTTGCTGGCCATCCCGGTAATCTTCGGCATCCTGGTCGTAACCTTTGCCATCGCACGGTTGATACCTGGAGATCCATGCCGATCTGCCCTAGGCGAACATGCCACCGAGGCTGCTTGCGCGGCATTCCACGCGCGCTTTGGGTTGGATCAGTCGATCCCGGTTCAGCTCGGCATTTATCTGCGCGATATTCTGATCAACCGTGACTTTGGCAATTCAATCCGCTTTAGCATTCCCGTGACGCGCTTGCTCATCGAGCGGCTCCCGGTAACCCTGGAACTGGGAACTGCAGCCATGCTGCTGGCCATCCTGGTTGGGGTTCCGGCCGGGATCCTCTCTGCCGTGAAACGAAATTCCCCAACCGACGTGATTACCATGGTTGGTGCCAACGTAGGCGTTTCGATGCCCGTATACTGGCTCGGGTTGATGCTGGCCTATGTTTTTGCCATTCTGCTCAAGGACACCCCGTTATGGCTGCCGCCCTCTGGCAGGCTTTCAGCTGGAGTGCTGCCGGACCCGTTTTACGAGGTTTGGGGGTGGGAATTGACCCGCGGCACAACGGCTTATGTCATCGCGGATTTCATTTCGAATTTCGCCATCCTTAATTCCCTCATTACTGCGCAATGGAACGTGTTGAAGGATGCCATTGTGCACCTTATTCTTCCCGCCGTTGCTCTGAGCACGATCCCTCTCGCAATCATTGCGCGTATCACGCGCTCCAGCATGCTGGATGTCCTTGGGCGTGAATACGTACGCGCTGCCCGAGCCAAGGGCGTCGTCGAGAGAAAGGTGATCTTAAAACACGCCTTTCGCAATGCATTGCTTCCTGTGATTACGGTGGTCGGACTCCAAACCGGTACGCTCTTTGCTGGTGCAGTGCTCACGGAGTCCATTTTTGGATTTTCGGGTGTTGGCCGCGCCTTGTTCGACGCGATTACAGGGCGCGACTATCCGATCATTCAGGCATTTACAGTCGTGATCGCTGTTGGCTATGTGCTCATCAACGTCCTGGTTGACTTTTCCTATGCGTTTATCGATCCGCGCATTAAGCTGAGCTAGCCCTGGCTACCCAGGCTGACGCAATTCGTACAGGAACAACGGTTCAAGGGCTGCGTTCGCGGAGCCTAGGCGCGCTCACCATGCGCCGCCTGTTCAAGCAGCGCAATGCCATCCTGGGTGCAATCCTTCTGCTTATATTGGTGCTCACTGCTGTTTTTGCACCCTACATCGCGCCCTATAACCCGGAAAGAGATCTGATCGGTAGGGAGCCTGTTGGACGTCGGGAACTTCCTTGTATCCATCTTCTCGGCTGCCCTGAGGATCGACCCCAGCACATCATGGGCATTGATGGTAATTATCGGGATCAATTTAGCCGGGTGATTTATGGGACTCGAGTTTCGTTGTTTATCGGCTTCACAACCATCGGGATCGCCGTCGTAGTAGGGGCCGTAATAGGGGCCGTTTCGGGCTACCTGGGTGGCTGGCCGGACAACGTGATCATGCGCTTTATGGACGTGATCCTTGCCTTTCCCAGCTTTTTGCTTGCCATCGCCATCATCACGGTGTTGGGGCGCGGATTGCAGAACGCGTTGTACGCGATTGCGATTGTGAATGTCCCAGTCTTCGCGCGGCTTGTGCGGTCGTCGGTCCTTTCACTCAAAGAGCAGGAATTTGTTTCTGCCTCTCGCGCTCTAGGTGCCAGTCCATTTAGACTCCTTTTCTTCCGCATCTTTCCGAACGCTATTCCAACTCTGATCGTCCAGGCAACCCTAAGCATTGCGGGAGCTATCCTTGAGGCGGCTGCACTTTCGTTCCTGGGGCTGGGCGCGCAACCACCAACGCCTGAGTGGGGAACAATGCTTGGCACGGAACGCAATCAGGTCTTCACCGCCCCTCACCTTGTGTTTTTCCCAGGCATTGCGATCATGATCACGGTGCTATCGTTCAACCTGCTAGGCGATGGGCTGCGCGACGCAATGGATCCGCGCCTCGCCCAGACCAGTCGAGCATAATCTCCTAACATGTTTTCGACAGCCGACCAGAAGAAACCGGCCTGGCCAGCCCAAGCTGCAAAGCCGTTGCTAGATGTAAGGGGACTGAAGACCTACTTCTTCACCGAAGATGGCGTGCTCACCGCGGTGGACGACGTGAGTTTCAGTGTTGCGCCCGGCGAGGTATTCAGCCTCGTGGGCGAATCCGGATGTGGCAAGAGTGTCACTTCTCTTTCGATTCTGAGACTCGTGGATCCCCCGGGTCGGATCGTCGCGGGCGAGGCGCTTTTGGAGGGGGAGGATTTGTTTTTGAAAAGCAATGGGTCGATGGCGAAGATCCGCGGTCAGCAGATCTCAATGATCTTCCAGCAGCCCAAGAACAGCCTGAACCCGGTATTCACCATCGGTGACCAGATCGTTGAAGTTTTCCAGATTCACGAGAAGTTGGATAAAGAGGAAGCCCGGGAACGCGCCGTTGAATTGCTGCGCTTGGTAGGCATTCCTGACCCGGAGCGCCGCGCCAGCGCGTATCCGCATGAGCTCTCGGGGGGGCAGGCCCAACGGGTGATGATTGCCATGGCGCTGGCGCTCAAGCCCAAATTGCTGATCGCAGATGAGCCGACCACTGCGCTCGACGTTACCATTCAGGCCCAAATCCTGGATTTGCTTCGCGAGCTCAGCGCGCAGACGGGCACTTCGGTGATTCTGATCACACATGATCTCGGTGTGGTTGCGGAAATGGCGGACCGTGTGGCGGTGATGTATGCCGGGCAGATCGTAGAAGAAACCGATACCAAAACATTGTTTCGAACTCCCCTTCATCCGTATACGCAAGGCTTGCACGAGTCGATCCCACTACTAGGGGAAGTCAAAGAGCGGCTCGAAACGATCCCCGGCTCTGTTCCCAATTTAATTGGCCTTTCCGGCTATTGCCGTTTTGCGCCGCGCTGTAAATCCCGCGAGGAATATAAGCTTAAGATCTGTTATGAGGTTGAGCCCAGCTTGATCGAGGTTAAGCCGGGGCACAAGGTGCGCTGCTGGCTGTACGAGTCTCATGATGATTACAAACCACCATTGCGGCCATGAAAGACGAAAAAGTCAACCCCTTTGTCATGCGCCGTTTAAAAAGCGGCGCTAAACGCACTCATCGGAATGACAAAGCTGGACGGGCATCCTATTTGTCGAACGTACTCATTGCCGGTTTGATGGGCGGCAGTTGCACTGCCGCCCGCCCCGCAGTGCAACTGCGGAGCATCACTCTGTAAATATGGTTGCACCCGGGAAGAACTCCCGCGAAACCATCATCGAGGTCAAGCGGCTAGTTAAATACTTTCCCGTGATGGAGGGGGCATTACGCCGCAAGGTGGCGGACATCAAAGCCGTGGATGACGTGAGCTTCACGATCAAAGAAGGCGAGACGCTGGGGCTGGTGGGCGAATCGGGTTGCGGGAAGACCACTGTTAGCCAGTCCATGCTCCGACTTGTCGAGCCCACCTCAGGCGAGGTGTTCTTCCGCGGCAAGAATGTTTTCGAGACCAAAGGCGAGGAGCTGAAGCAGATCCGCCGCAAGATGCAGGTGGTTTTCCAGGATCCCTATGCCTCGCTCGACCCGCGGCTGCCCGTTGGCGACGCCATCGGAGAAGGACTTGCCATCCATGGCATCGGCACGGCCGACGAGCGCCGCGAGAAGGTGCGCGATGTGATGAAGCTGGTAGGGCTGGAGGAATACCATGCCAGCCGCTACCCCCACGAGTTCTCCGGCGGGCAGCGCCAGCGTATCGGCATTGCCCGCGCGCTGGTGCTGGAACCGGAATTCGTGATCCTGGACGAACCCGTTTCGGCGCTGGACGTTTCCATTCAGGCGCAGGTGTTGAATATCCTCAAGGATCTGCAGGACCGCCTGGGCCTCACCTACCTGTTCGTGGCGCACAATCTGGCCGTGGTGGAACACATCTCGGACAGGGTTGCGGTGATGTACCTGGGGCGGATTGCCGAGGTAGCCACACGCGACGATCTTTATGGAAAACCGCTGCATCCCTATACGCAGGCGCTGATGTCCGCCATCCCGGTGCCGGACCCGGATAAGAAGCACAAACGCACTATTTTGAGCGGCGACGTGCCCAGTCCGCTGAACCCGCCTTCGGGCTGCCGCTTCCACCCGCGCTGCCCGATCGCACGTCTGGCGCACTGTTCGGTGGAAGAGCCCCAACTGCGCGAATTGCGCCCGGGGCACTGGGTGGCTTGCCACTACGCGGAAGACTTCCTTAGTTAGTCAGATCTTTTTTGAGCGGATCTTGGTTGCCAATCGATTGATTGGCTAAATAATTTCCCTCGTCATCATATTTTCCGCTTTTCCTACTCATCGCGGCGCCGTAGTTCGCCCTTGACTAAAAATTGATGCTTACGGGCCCTCAAAACCGAATTTTTTTTCAGGGCCTTTATTATCCCGTCGAGAAATAGGCCCGAATGGCGGCACGCTCAAGCCGCGGTTGGAGCTAAATGAATTCCTTCAATTACCGGAATCTCATGGCCCATTTGAAAACCAAGGATGAGCCAATCTTCAAATGCACTTTGCAGTTCAGGTTTCAAGGTTCCGCTGGGCCCAAACGTCCTGAAACTCAGGAATCTCTCCGTAATATTGACCGTCTTCAGGGATTTCATATTTCGCCAAGCGCATGGCGTTGCGTGTATAGGTAATTAACACGGCGTCCTATGGTGCCGATTATACATGTCGCTCTCCACAGGTTGGCTATTGGTTTAGGTGTTGGCGCCTTTGCAAACCCAGGCTGCCGTTTCCACCCGCGCTGCCCGATCGCACGCCTGGCGCACTGCTCGGTGGAAGAACCGCAACTACGCGAGCTGCGCCCTGGGCACTGGATGGCCTGCCACTTCGGAGGATTTTCTCTAAACCTTAAACCCTGTTATCATTTTTGTAAGGTGAAAACAGGGTTGTTTGCTGGATTGCAGTGGGAGCTAATGCGAGACCGATCGTCTTCGCTCGGATGCCTGAACAACAACGCCCCTAACCCGCCAACTCAGAATCCTTCACGTACCGGGAAAGTGAAGCAGTTCGCTTTCCTTTCAGGTCTTCTAAATTTAGGAGGAACGATGAATCGCGCAAATTGCCTTATTCGAGTTGCCATCACACTTATCCTCGTAGTGGGAATAGGAGTTCTTTTCCCACTGACCGCAAGAGCAGATGAGGGAACGCCTCCTGAGTCCGTGGACCTTCCTCTGCCCGAGCCATTCGAACCGGAGACAGAAACGAACATAATAGATGAAGCTCTACTTTCCACTTCCGAGGAGGAAATCCCATTGGCGTCCGCAGCGGAGACTCCTGAGGTTGCGATCGATTATAAGAGTGAAGGGGGCGAAGACCAGATTTCGGAGGCTTCGGCTGATAATCTCCAGTCAATCGAAGCAATACTCACAGGCGATCCCATCTGGTGTCCTGCCTCTGTAAGTATTCCCAAGCCTGAAGTGAATGGCTGTACGATTTCCTACGACAGCCTCGCATTGCTGTTCGCGGAGCTCGCGCTTGCCCCCAAGACGACTGATGGGGTGATCTGGATTGCACAAGATTACGAAAGCGTTGCCGCGGCAACGTTGGATGGAGACCCGTCGGGCCCGCTTTCCCCAATGAGGAATTTCAAACTGACATTCAAAGGCGGCTGGGTCGGGTGCGGCGATTCACCGCCCACCTCATGTTCAGGTGTGATTCAAACGCAGTTCCCGTCCGAACTGAATCACCCGCTAGTTATTCTCAACTGGAACAATGATATTACTATTTCCGATATTTGGATTGTCGATAGCCTCTCCACTGAGACGGCCTTGCAGATACAAACTACTGGAAGGATCGTACTGACTCGTGTGGAAGTGAGGAACAACGCGGGTGCTGGCGCCCGGCTGGATAATACTGAAGGAACGAAAGACATCCTGGTTACTGTGGGCAAGTTCAACAATAATCAGGGTGGGGCTGGCCTTGAAGTTCTCTCCGGCGGGGCCATCACGCTTTCGAACGTAATGGCTAATGGGAACGACGGGGGCGGCGTTTCGCTGAACAATACCGGCGCTTTGTCAGCAAAGAACGTGACGCTTAACTCCGGATTGTTTCAGTTCAACGGCAACAGCGGCTCGGGTTTGGACATCGAATCCAAGGGCAGCATCACTATCAAAGACATCACCGCAGTCGGCAACGATGTCAACGGCGCCCGGTTAGACAACACATCATCCACCAATGCTCTGGGCATAACCTTGGCTGGGACGAATATTTTTTCCGAGAACGACAATCATGGCCTCCTGGTATTGAGCAAAGGAGCGATCAAAGCCAACAATCTGGTCAATAACGCCAACGGGGAGTATGGCGCCTGGCTGGATAATACGGGTGCAGCTTCCGCTCAAGCGATCACCCACACAGGCCGCAGCGAATTCAAATTCAACGGCGGTGGGTTAAAGGTTGAATCGAACGGCGCGATCAGCTTGGCGAATGTGGTTGCCACCAACAACTCATTGTACGAAGGGGTGAACTTGAACAATTCCGGTTCGACTGTTGGTTCGCTAGTGACTTTGACAGGCACCAATTCCTTCACCTACAACCGTTTGGAAGGCCTGGTCGTCACCAGTAAAGGTGTGATTACGATAAGTAACTTGACTGCGTCGTTCAACGGTCAGGGTGCGGTCATTGATCGTGGCTCAGGAGCTCGGCTCAACAATTCCAACGCGACCTCGATAAAAGCTGTCACCTTAACCGGAACGAATTCTTTCATCGGTAATGAAGAAACTGGACTGCACGTATTGAGCAGAGGCGCGATTAGTCTGGCCGGTTTGACGGCCAGCGAAAATGGCGCCGGCGGCGCTGATCTCAACAACCTTGCGTCGTTGGCCTCAGCCCCACAGAATGTCACGATCTCCGCTGCGGCAATGTTTCACGACAACGGCGGGGATGGTTTGCACATCGAGACATATGGGGCGATCACACTAAACGGGGTCAGCACAACCGGAAATGGTGGCCTGGGCGCCGAGTTGAACAACAGCACAGGCACGCTGAAACGAGACATAGCGTTCAAAGGAGCAAACAACTTCTCGGATAACTCGTCCGGGATCTCTGTGATCAGCCTGGGAACAATAAGTATTAACCAGCTGACTGCTTTGTTGAATGATGGCGCAGGTGCTTTCCTCTCTAATGATTTCCTTGGCTTCACAGGATCAGTAAATCTTACTGGCATAACTGTTTTGTCGAACAACGGGGACAATGGTCTGAGCATCGAGACTCGTGGGGGCATAAAGATCGGCAGGCTAACTGCCGAGTCGAACCAGGGCGTCGGTGTGTCGCTGGAAGGTGAAGGAGCAGGCTCCATTACCGTTGGCGTGAGCGCAACAAATTGGTGCAACAGCTTGTCCAACAACCGGAACTCGGGGTTGGTGATTGTGAGTAAGGGCCCGGTAGTGCTCAACAGCCTGTGCAATTCGGGCAACGGCCTCAGCTCGAATTTGGGCTTCGGCGCCGAGATCAGTAATTCAGGCGCCCAAACCCTGCAACCGGTCACTTTGAACGGAACGAATTCGTTCCTCAATAATTATTCAGGCGGAATCAAGATCATTTCGAAGGGCGCCATCAAGGCCAATAACCTCGACGCCTCGAACAACACGCACGGCAGCGGGGCAAGTTTCGATAATCTCGCCAGCACCGTTGGACTTCCGCAAAATGTGACATTGTCCGGCGTGAACAAGTTCTCTGTGAATTACGCCGATGGACTTACTATTCAAACATATGGCGCCATTACGCTTAATCGCATCACCGCCAGCAGCAACGGTTACGGTGTGGAAGGCTACGGCGCGTACCTGGACAATCAAACTGGTTCCATCACGCCAAAAGCGATCACGCTGTTTGGCGCCAACTCATTTTCCGACAACACTTTAGACGGCCTTCGGGCGCTGAGCTTGGGGACGATAACCATTGGGAGCGTCACGGCCAACACCAACGAAGAAAACGGCGCCTACCTGGATAACAACGCCGGCGGCGCCTTCGGCGGCATCGCCATCACCACCGGCGCCGAATTGAATGTAAACGGCGCCAACGGGCTGGATGCCTTTTCGCTGGGAAAGATTTCCATCGCAAACCTCAAAGCCGTCTTCAATGATGGCCATGGCGCCTTACTGAACAATTCATCGGCGTCGCCCGCTCAATCCGTGGCCCTGTCAGGCGTCAACACATTCGATCAAAACGACTTGTTTGGACTGCACGTGTTCAGCCGCGGCGCCATCACCGTCAGCAATTTACACGCCTGGAACAACGATGAATGGGGAGTAACACTGGATAACTCCGTCGCCGGGGCTGCCGGCTCGGTAACCGTGAGCGGAAAGCAAGATATCGGCGGCAACGGCAAAGTTGGCTTGGAGATCTACAGCAACCGTGCCGTCACAATTAGCAACTTGTCCTCTGGTTACAACGGCGACGAGGGTGCTTACTTAAATAACACAACCGCGGGCATACCCCAAAACATAACACTGACTGGGGCGTGCATATTCAAATCCAATGATTTGCACGGCCTGAGAATTCAAACCCTCGGCGCTGTGACTCTGAGCAATATCACAGCCGTTGGCAACGGGTTCGATGTTGATACCGAGTTCGCGCAGCATGGCGTTTTTGTCGATAATCAAACTGGCGCTCCCGTTGCGAAGGGCGTCACCCTCACCGGGATAAATGTATTTTCTGATAACCGCGACGATGGTCTGCACATCGAATCCCTAGGTCCCATCAAGGCGAATAGCTTGACAGCGGTCGGGAACAATGCCGATGGCGCTTACCTGAGAAACTATTTTCCACTGGCGCATGGCGGCGTAACTCTCACCGGAACAAATCTCTTCGAAGCCAACGATGGCCTCGGTCTTTTCATCCACACCCACGGCGTGGCGAGCCTCGCCAACATCTCCGCCGATTCCAATCTTGGCGGCGGCTCCGATTTGCTAGCTGTTGCGCTGACCGGAATGCCCGCAGCCTCAGTGAAGTTTACAGGGACAAACACCTTCAACTCCAACGGGGACGAAGCAGAAGGGTCCGGTCTCAAGATTTTTTCGGACGGAAACATCGCTCTAAGTAATGTCGCCGCAATCGGCAATCAGTTCCGGGGCGTATGGCTGAACACGACCCAGTATGCTCTCGGCACTCCCAGCATCACGATCATCAATGGAAATTTCAGCGGCAACTTGAATACCGGTTTGTTTTTCGCCTCGGCTGGGGCCGTTTCCATAAGCCAGATCGTCGCCGATGACAACGGTGGCGAGGGCATCAACGGCAATGCGTTTGGAAACATCACGATCGCCTGCGCCAGCCTCACCGCCAATGACGGCTTCGGTTGGCAGTTGAATTCCACGGGAACGGTGACGCTGAAGGGTGTGTATGCCTACGGGAACTGGGATAACGAGCACCCGCTGCTGGGCACATTCGTTACCGTGCGTTCGTGCTGAAGTGAGGTTCGCCTGCATGCATACGGCCACCCAAAAAAGATTAGGCGACCCCGTCATCGTGCGCAGCTGCTAACGTATTCCTCAAATGAAACAAGCCCGCGGCTGCCCGGGTTATGAAAAACTATCATTTTCCTAATCATTTACCTGCTTGACCCGTAAACCAAAAATGAAGCATACTGTGCTCCATAACATCTAATAGTTCAGCCTGGGAGTCGAACCCCCGGGCTGCCTTTATGCCGACACTATCCCACTTGCTAGGAGATCCGATGTCCAATTTCGCTCGTTTCCGCATCCTCGCATTCAGCCTCCTGCTGGCGCTGGCTTTCAGCGCCGCGCTCCCGGGCTTTGCCTTCGCCGACGAAGGCGACCCGCCCGCTACCGAGGAGCCAGCCCCTCCGCCTGACGATGGGGAAGGTGAACCCCCGCCTGCCGAGGGCGAGGGCGAATCCGCTGGCGAGGAGACCGGCGAGCCGAATGCTGGAAGTGGAACGGTTGCCGAGGAAACAACCGCGCCCAACGAAGGTACTTTTGAGGGCGAAGAGGCGGGCGAGATGTCAGAAATCCTCGAATTCATTCCTGAAGGTACCGACGTTATCGTTGTGGATGTGACTGGGGCCGCCATCCCATTAGCGAGCGTCGAGGCAGAGGAAGCGATTTCAGGGGCGGATCCCATTTGGTGCCCCTCGTCCGTGGGGACGCCTGTTGCGGGGCCTGCTGTTTGGGCAGGCGGTTGCTCTCCGTCGTTTACTTCTTTCAACGCACTACTAACGTGGCTGGGGACGTATGATCCGAATGTTGCAGGCACGATATGGTTTGAGAAAACCTATGACAGCGGGGCAGCATTAGGCGATTCGGGTGACACACTATTTGAATTGAGTGGTCTCTCATTTACGAACTTCGACCTGGTCGCCTTGACGATCAAAGGTGGGTGGAATGGGCTGGGTACCAATACGATCGATATAACCGATAAATCTGAATTCAACGGCAGCTTGTGGATCCACAACTGGAACAACAGCATAACCATTAGCGACATCTTAATTACTGGAACCGTGGGTTTTGATTCATTGAGAGTTGCAACGAGCACAGGCAATGTGGCTCTTAACCGCGTCACTATCCAATCGAACAACCCGGGTGCCTCAAACTTCGGCGCCCGAATTACCAATTCCTCAGTTACTGGAACAGTGGTCCTTACCAACACAACAATCAGCAATCCCACGAGCGGATCCGGTCTGCAAGTCACGTCCAATGGAAGCATCACGCTCACCAATGTGATGGCGAACGGCAATGCCTTGCTGGGGGCCTACCTAAATAATTCTGGCGGGACTGGAAACGTCACAATCTCCAACAGCACCTTCAACACAAATGGAGGTATTGGTGGTTTGGATGTGGATTCGGCCGGCACCATCACGTTAACCAATGTGACTGCAAAAAGCAATACGCTGGGTTATGGG